>NZ_JASTWG010000006.1:0-116800 GCF_040940205.1 Spiroplasma sp. DGKH1
ATAAAAAGAATACCTTTCAATAAAATTATTACACATAAACTTATTTTTTACGTGTCTATTTTATTTTAGATATTCAAAATCAGTTGGGGATTTCAAAAAAGTCAGTAATTTTTTGCAACGATGGTTTGCACCAATGCGTAATAAGAAACCCCGTACCGATAATAAATTTTTTGGTTTCATGCAGCAATTGGGTGGGACATTTATGTTACCAATTGCTGTATTATCAGTAGCCGGAATTTTCTTAGGAGTTGGGAGTGCTTTTGGAAGTGATGACTTTTTAAAAATGTGTAATGTTGCTGTTAATAGCGGCAGTTGAAAAGGATTAAAAGGCTTTTTTGGTTTTATTGAATTAATTGGGTCATTTTTCTTTGATATTTTACCATTAGCATTTTGTATGGCAATTCCAATTGGACTAGCTAGTGATAATAAAGGAACTGCTGCGTTTAGTGCTTTTTTAGCATATGTTGCAACCGAAGCTACTATTAATTGATTCTTAGGAGTGCTACCCCCAGAATTTAGTGACTGAATTTTAAACAGTGGGGGAATTAAAGCAAGTGATATTAAAATTGTTAAAAATGTTTTTGGTTATCCCAACGGAATGGACTTAAATGTTTTAGGGGCAATGATTATTGGAATTATTGTTTGAAAAATGCATGAACGTTTTCAATACCAAAAATTACCCTCAGGGATTGCATTCTTTAGTGGGAAACGTTTTACCCCTGTCTTATGTTTATTTGTTTTTACTGCTTTTGGGTTAGTCTTAACAATTATTTGACCATTTATTTGTAAAGGACTATATTACTTTGGCCGAGCGTTAAAACATTTAGGGGTGTTTGGACCGGGGATCTTCATTCTAATTAGTCGGTTGTTATGTCCAGCGGGACTCCACCATATGATAAATTCAATGTTTAATTATACTGCCGTGGGCGGAACATATGATTTACAACTATTAGATGGGACAATTAAAACAGTTTCAGGGAACTATTATGCAATGAAAGAATCGCTAGCGAATGGAATTCCGCTAAGTCCTGATATTGCAAAATGATTAACAGGATCTTATATTTTACCAATTGCCTTTGGATTACCAGCTGCTGGGATTGCCATGTATGTAACTGCTAAACCAGAACGCAAAGCATTTGTTAAAGGAGTTATTATTTCAGGAATTGTTGCTACTGCCGTGGGCGGAATTACTGAAACAATTGAATTCTTATTCTTATTTATTTGTCCGTGATTATATATTTTCCATGCTTTTATGGTAGCGGTGGGCTATGTCGTATGAGGAGCGATTGGAGCCTCAGTTGGGGTTGGTGGTGACTTGATTAGTTTTATAGTTTACGGACCATTACAAGGAATTGGCACAAAATGATGATTAGTCTTTCCATGCGGGGTAGTTGATGCCGCAATTTACTTTGCTGTCTTCTACTTTGCAATTAAAAAATTCAATATTAAAACAATTGGTCGCGAAGATGAAACCCAATCAACTAAAATGGGGGCAATTTTAGATACCGGAGCTAAAGATACTAATTCTAAAAAAAGAGACAAAGCAACCAATAGCCCTAACTATTTAATGGCGCAAAAAATTTTAAAACTATTAGGTGGCTGAGCTAACATTGCTAAGTTAGAAAATTGTTTTTCCCGATTACGGATCACTTTAAAAAACCCGTTAGAAATTTCAGATGCGGATGTTAAAGCGGTTGGTGCTGTGGGAGTAAAAACAATTTCGCCAACTAGTCATCAAATTATTGTCGGCATTCAAGTTGAAGATGTCAAACAGCAAATGATTAAGATGAAATCCGAAAGTTAGAAGGAGATGACATAATGATTTTTATTAATGATCAATCCCAAAAATATCAGGCAACATTAAAGTTTTTAGGAAAAGAAGACCCACAGTACAATAATATTTTTGTGGATAAAACACCAGGGGCTATTTCATTTTTAGATAGTACCCATACTTTTTACTTAGCAGGTAAACTTAGCGATCCGGATTGTTATCAAACCATGAGGGCAAGTTTAAAAAAATTTATTCAGCGTAATAATTTTAACTTATTAGTTGACATTGATTCTTTTACGCTTGATAACATCGAAATTATTAGTGCAATTATAGAAGCAATTTTAGAGGCTACCCATCCCGCCTGAACAATGCGATCAAATGTTCAACCAAAAACAGAACATTATCTGCTTAAAACAAGTTATCCTGAAATTGATAGTTTATATCAGCGTTTACTAGCTGAAATTACTAGTGTTAATTTAGCCCGGGATTTACAAGATGGAGCGCCCAATATTATTTATCCAGCTGCTTTTGTGGATATTATTACTAATAAGTACCATCCTCTTAAAAACTTAAAAATTTCAGTTTTAAATTTAGAAGATATTAAAAAGTTAAAAATGGGGTTATTCTTATCTGTTAACCAAGGGAGTGTGGATGAAGGAAAAATTCTAATTGTTGAATATCATAATGATCCCACAACCACTGAAAAAACAGCTTTTATTGGAAAAGGAATTACCTTTGATAGCGGGGGTTATGTCTTAAAACCACCAAGTGGTATGGTCAATATGCGCTATGACATGTCCGGCGCGGCCAGTGTGATTAGTGCAATGTATGGAGTTAGTCAACTAGCTCCTAAAATTAATGTCGTTGCCCTCGCACCCTTAACAGATAATCGGATTGGGGGGGGCAACTACTCTTAACACATCAATTGTGCGGGCAATGAATGGCAAAACAGTCCAAATCACTTCAACTGATGCCGAGGGACGGATGGTAATGGCGGATGCCATTACTTATGCAATTCAAAAATTGCAAGCAACAAAAATTATTGCTGTTGCTACTTTAACCGGGGCTATGATTAAAGGGCTGGGGAAATATGTAACGGGGGCGATGGCAACTAGCGATGAATTATTCAATCGCTTTTACCAAGCAACTCACCAAGCCCATGAAACATTTTGACGGATGCCAGTTACCAGTGAAAACTATCAAGCGATGAGTAATACTCAATATGCTGATTTAGTTAACCATTCTTATGATAAATATAATCCCACTGGTAATTCAATGGCATTTTTAGATAATTTTACAGAAGGGTTACCATTTCTCCACATTGATATTGCGGGAACCGCTTATATTGATGATCGGGGAAAAGGGACGATGGTTAAATCAATCATTGAATATTGTTTATTAGAAGGTCAATATTATGAAAAATAAGGTTGTTAATGATTTATTAGTTACCAATGATTTAGATGCGATTTTAATCACTTCAAAAGTAAACCGGTATTGATACACTAATTTCCCATCTTCGTCGGGTTATTTATTAATTACCCGTACCCAAGCATTTTTATTACTAGATGGAAGATATCTTACGGATGCTAAAACAAAAGTGCAGAATGCAAAAATTATTGCAATTAAAGATCTTTTTAAAGATCTAAAAGCCTTAATTACCACTACCAATATTAAAAAACTTGGGTTTGAAAATGAATATTTAACATATGATTTTTATTTAATGTATCAAGAAAATCTTGGTATTCCATTAATTCCAACTTCAGTCCGCCAATTACGAATGGTTAAAACCCCCGAAGAAATTAAATTATTACAACATTCAGCTTGAATTACAGACCAGGCCTTACAACAAGTCATTGATAATTTTAATGTTGGAATGACTGAAGATGACATTGAAAATATTATTTTTGCCACGTTTACCAATCTGGGAGCGGATAAAATTTATCCCCGGGCAATTGTTACCTCCGGAGTACGGGGATCCTTACCCCATGGTAAACCAACTACCAAGCCAATTAAGCAAGGTGAATTAGTAACTATTGATTTTGGCTGTGTTTACCAAGGGTATTATTCGGATATGACGCGAACATTAGCTGTTGGTGAGATTAGTTCGCAGTTACAAGAAATCTATGAAGTTGTGCAAACTGCGCAACGTTTAGGTGTTCAAGCAATTGCCCCGGGTGTTAAAGCAGCGGATATTCATCAAATATGTTATGATTATATTAATCAAAGGGGATATGGGGAATATTTTGTCCATCAAACTGGTCATGGGGTTGGTTTAGAGGTTCATGAAGCCCCGCGGCTTGCAACATATGATAATACGCCGTTACAAGCGGGAATGGTGGTTACTGTTGAACCAGGGATTTATTTACCCAACATTGGGGGAGTGCGGATTGAAGATGATATATTAGTTACTGCTAATGGTTTTGAATATTTAACTAAACATTCCCATGCTTTAATTAATTTATTGAAGCGTTAAGAACTTAAGGAAGCAACATATTATGGCAAAACAACAACTATTGAAACAAATTAAAGAGTTAGCAAAAGATGACAATCCAATTCGGAGCTCAATTGCAAGTGTTATTTTAGATAATTTAGACCATATTAGTAAATTATCAATTGTTGATATTGCAAAATTAAGTAATGTCTCTACTACTACTGTCATTCGTTTTTGTAATAGTTTAGGGTTAAGTGGCTTTAAAGAATTAAAAATGGTCTTGAAGTTTTTAAGTCTGTACCATATTAGTGATGATATGTCGTATGCGATTGATAATAGTTTATTAAATCAATCAATGAAGTTTTTAAATCAATACAATGCAATTAAATACCAAGCTAGTTTAGAATTAAGCAATTTATATGAAGACTTAACAATTTATAATTTAGCCAAAATAATTAATGAGCGAAAAAGGATTCATATTTTTGCTTTTTCGCTAGCTTATAAAATTGCCAGTATTTGAGCAACCCGGTTGGGATGACTAAACATTCAAACTTTTTGTTTGAATGATTATAATTTAATGGAAAACCAAATTAATTTAATTCACGATGAGGATATTTGTTTGTTTATTACCCTAAGTGGACAAAATAAACAGTTAGCAAATTTTTTAGCGACTGTCGAAGAAAATACTAATAATTTACAAATCTATGTAATTACGGGTCAGTATCCAACCCAGTTCTTTAATGATGTTAAAAACAAAATTATTATTCATTGTGATGAACAACAAATTTGAGATAGTTATTCTATCACAGCCCAAACTTTAATTCAGTTTTTAGATTTAGTCTATTATGAATTATTAAATAAGGTCATCAAAAAATAAATAGAAATAGGTGAAAAGAATGAAATATAATTTTGATGAAATTGTCGATCGTAGCGGAACATATGATCGCAAATGAAATATTGAATATTTAACGCAAACTTACCAGATTAATCCCCACCAAAAAATTTATTCCGCGTGAATTGGTGATACTGATTTTAAATGTCCAGTTGAGGTTGTCGATGTTATTAAAAAAAGAGTGGAAACTAATATTTATGGTTATAACTATGTCCCCGCCCAGTTTTATCAAAGTATTATTAAATGACACCAAGAACGGTTCAAGGTTAATCTCCAACCTTCATGAATTCATTTAACTTACGGAACAGTCGGAACTTTATATTATTTAATCCAAGAGTTTAGTAATCCCCAAGATCGTATTTTAGTACAAACACCTGTTTATGGTCCGTTTGGAGAAAGTATTATTGATAATAACCGGATCTTAGTTTGTAATAATTTGTTGTACCGGGATAATAGTTATCAAATTGATTTTACTGATTTTGAAAATCAAATTATTAATAACCAGGTTAAAATTTTTATTTTTTGTTCACCCCATAATCCGGGGGGAATTGTATGAAGTAAACAAGATTTGAAAAAAATGTTAACAATTTGTCAAAAGCACCAGGTATTAGTTATTGCTGATGAGGTTCACCGTGATTTAATTATCAACCAGGAAGTAACATTTACTAGTTGTTTAGCTTTTCCTGAACATTATTCTCATTTAATAGTTTGTACTAGTCCCAATAAAGCCTTTAATTTTGGTGGTTTTAAAACAAGTTATGTTGTCATACCCGATGAAACATTAACAACAAGATTTTTAAATTGTATGAAAGTTAACCGGGTTACTTCACCAAATACCTTTGGGGCAATTGCGCTAATGGCTGCTTATGATAAGGGTGCGGACTATCTAGCGCAGTTAAATGCGTATTTATGAAATAATTTTGTGATTGTTAAAGAGTTTTTTCAAACCGAACTTCCATTTTGTCAAGTAATGCATAGTGATGCTTCTTTTTTTGCTTGGATTAATTTTGCTGAAACCGGCTTAACTGCCGAGGAACTGGAGACACTCTTTTTAAAGAAAAATATTATTCTTTCATATGGAAAAGATTTTGTTCAAAATGGGGAATTTTTCTTTCGGTTAAATTTTGGTTGTTCACAAGTATTTTTAAAAGAATTATTACTCCAAATTAAAGCTGCTTTTATGGAATGAGAAGGGAAGCGATAGGATGCTAACAATTCAAGCAACTAGTCAGCAAAAAAGTCCAGGATATTTACCAATTATTTTTATTATTCAAAAAACAAGTAAGCAGAAAATTACCTTCCAAAATATTACCAACGACGATCAACCCTACATTGAATTAGCAGTTTCCGATGATTTATTAGGCGATTTATTTCATTATAAAAAAAAGTTAATTAATGTTTTAAGCGAGATTTCAACTTCCCAAATATTATTTGATTTTAGCAATTTTTCAGTCACCCTTCCTAATTGCCCAGAGTTATTAAAAACAAGTCTGAAAGCAATTTTATATGTTTTTAATCCCCAAAAATGTAAATTTAAAAAAAGCCTTCCAAATCAGGATTATAATCTTTTAGTTTACCACCCAGCTTATCCACACTGAGAAGAACTTATTACAACTACCCAGCACCTTATGCAATGGGTTAATACAGCGCGGTATTTACAAGATATGCCAGCTAATTTAATGACCCCGGTTTTATTTGCTAATTTTTGAAAAGACAAGTTAAAAAATGCCAAGAATTTAACAATGAAAATTTATGAAAATCAAGATTTAACAACAATGGGATTAAATTTATTATTAGCAGTAAACCAGGGTAGTAGCCACCCGGCTTGTATGATTGTTGTAGAGTATCAAGGTGATAAAACTACTAGTGAATACCAGACTGCTTTGATAGGCAAGGGAATAACTTTTGATAGTGGTGGTTATTGTTTAAAAAGTAGCAGTGGTCAGTTAGGGATGAAATTTGATATGTCAGGGGCTGCCATTGTGTTAGCTGCCATTAGTGCAATAGCCGAACAAGCAGTATCCGCTAATGTACTTGCAATTGCAATGTTAACCGAAAATGCCATTGGGGGTAATGCGATTTTAACTGAAAGTGTTGTTAAATCACACGCTGGGTGATATGTTGAAATTAATAACACCGATGCTGAAGGGCGGCTGGTGTTAGCCGATGGAATTAGTTATGCCAAACAAACTTATGATCCCACCACAATTATTGATGTTGCCACTTTAACTGGTTCGGTTAAAAATGCTTTGGGAGTTAACATTAGTGGACTATTTAGCAACAATGAAAAGTTAGGAAAGAATTTTATAAAGGTTACTAAGAATACCGGCGAACCAGCTTGATGATTACCAATTCAGTTAGAGAATTATGATAATCTAATTTCTGAAATTGCTGATTTTAAAAACGCGTCTACTAACCGTGAATATGGAGTAGGGAATGGTGCTGCTTTTATTAGTAAATTTGCCGCAGAAACCCCATGGTTACACTTAGATATTGCGGGAACTGCTGATTATCATGGTCGGGGAACCGGAGTGATGGTGGAAAGTTTAGTTGAATTTATTAAAACAAAGTATTTTAAATAGTAATTAACTTAATTACTATTTTTATTTAGAAAATTCAATTATTAACTGCTATTATTATTTTAATTAATATTAAATCGCAACAAACCAAAATTTTAAAAGTTAACATAAAAAAATCAGAAAATGGTTTGTTTTTATTTTAACAATGTTATACTTAACTCAGAGAGATGCCATTGGCTTTCTCTTTTTTTATTTTAAGGAGGTAATTAAAAAAAAATAATGATTGATTTGCTATCACTAACTACCAAACACAAGATTTTAATGGCCCAATTAGCCAAATTTCATCAGATCTTTCTAGATCACCCGGTTAAACAAGATTATTTATTTTTAATGGATAAAATTTTTGATCCCTTTTTAAATAACATTCTTACCTTGGAATTATTAGCTGATAATAAGATTGATAATTATTTAATTTTATTTCTACAATGAACCCAAGAAATTGTTGATAATAAAATTATTTTTCTAGCTAGTAATTCATCTCAACCACCAAATGCTAATTATAACCATAAAATTCAGCGCCAGATCTTAACTAATTTAAAAATTCAAATTACCCAAACAATTCCCTATTTAAAAAAGATTATTAGTAGTGATGATTTAAATTATTTAGAAACTGCTTTTAATTATTCAAACTTGGTTAATTGTATTAAAAAGCTATTTTTAACCTATTATTGTGATTGAAATAAAATAATTGGGTATTTAGATCAAATGAAAAAGGAACTAAAAAATTATGATGAAAAACTCTTTAATAATAAGAATGATATTTATAGTAAATATAGCAAAAAAGTTAATGAACTTTTGAATGAAAATTATCAAAAGAAAGAACAGCAATTTTTATTGGATTTTTTCATTAAAAAGTTAGAACCAGGTAATTTTGAATTGTGGTTAGAGTTATGACATGATGTGATTTATGTGCGCAATCGGATTACCCATTATCCAGATTCATTGGTTATTCATAATAGTCTGAATTTTTTGAAAAAAGATGAGTACATCTTAATTTTTGTTTATATTGATTTTTTACTATTTATTTTAGAAAAATATGAGAACGATTTTTATCAAAATCCGCTTGAAACCTAATACCAAGGTTTTCACGATTTACTTTGACTTAAACCCTAATAAAATATAAAATATATCATATAATAGAATAACGGAAAGTTAGCAAAAAGGTGGTGCATTAATGGTTTCCTATTATACGCAGCGGATTATTAATATGAAAGAAGCTAAGTTAAAAGCCCATTTGACCCAGGATGAAAAACAACAATTTATTGATGCCTTTAAAGATTTAGTAATTTTAATTAAAAAAGATTGTGTTGTTATTAAACATGAAAAATTTGGTTATGAATTATTTAAAAGTAAATCAGATGATAAGTATTGGTCATATGCGATTACTTTTACTGAACCAATGGATCCTGTCAAGCCAATTTATAAACACCATTGAGTTGGGAATGCTTTTGTTGGTTATGGTTTTGAAACAATTGACCAAACAATTGCCCGTACTTTTAAAATGATGGAACAAGGACCAACCGCAAATACCCAGATTCGGGATTATTTAGTGGGATGAGATGAAAAAAAAGACCGTATTATTTTAGGTTGAGAAGAAAAAGAATGGTCATACCATGATTATGTTCATTTTCAAAAATGATTTAAAAAAAATAAGGTGCGAATTATGGCCAAACAAGAGGGTGTTAAAGATACGGAGGACTATAATAAAGAAAATAATAAAACAGCGTTGACAGTGTTATTAGGCAAAATGCAAGATCCGCCGAAACGTCCCCGTTCAATGGTGACTATTATGCGTAAAACAAAAGCAACGAAAAAAGATTGGGCTAATCCAACAACAAAACGCTATATTGTTGGGTTTTTATATGTTGATTAAAAAGAAAAGAGAAAATTATGGGTTATCGTGAAATTAATTCAAGTCAAAATGAATACATTAAAGAATTAGGCAAATTAAAGCATAATAAAATTCGTCACGCCAAACAGTTAGCTTTGATTGAAGGTTTGCACTTAATTAGTAGTGCCTATGATAATAATTTATTAGTGGAGATTTTAGTAACACAAGATAATTTACATCTAGTTAACCAATACCAAAATGTAAATATTATTATAGTAACTAACCAAATTATTAAGAAACTATCAACAAGTGTTACAAGCCAACCAATCTTAGGAATTATTAACTTAGCCAAATATTTTGACCACCAAAAAATTGATTATCATCACAATGCTTTAATTTTGGAAAATATCCAAGACCCTGGAAACTTAGGAACATTATTACGAACTAGTTTGGGGTTTAATTTTCCCAATATTTTTTTAGTTCATAATGGGGTTGACTTATTTAATGATAAAGTTATTCGTGCTAGTCAAGGGGCCTTATTTTATTTGAATATTCATGTAATTTCTCACCCGGTGTCGGAATTTTTGACCCAGCTAAAAAAAGAACACTATCAAATTATTAGCACTAATCTTAGTGATAACTCGACATTTTTGGAAACAACCACTTTTGATCCTGACCAAAAATATGCCGTTTGCTTAGGCAACGAAGGTAGTGGATTATCACCAATAATCCTAGATAATAGTGATTTAAATGTTAAAATTAAAATTAATGCGCAGTTAGACTCGTTAAATGTTGCCCAGGCGGGAACAATTTTAATGTATGAAATTAATAAGCAGCAGAAAGGAGATTAGGGATGTTCACAGTTAAAACAGCAACCTACCTTACTTCGGCAGTTGATAAAAAAGGCTGAATTAATGATGAGGTCAAAGAAATTTGTTTCTTAGGAAAAAGTAATGTTGGTAAATCAAGCTTTATTAATATGTTAACTAATCGTCGTCAGCTCGCCAAGGTGTCGCAAACTCCTGGTAAAACAAGAATGCTAAATTTTTTTAGTATTAATAATAACCAGTTTCGAATTGTTGACGCCCCTGGTTATGGGTTTGCCAAAGTTAATAACCAACAAAAATTAGCATTTAGTACAATGATGGAAGAATATTTATCATCGCGTGCTAACTTAGTTTTTGTTTGTTTATTAGTTGATTTACGCCATAACCCCACCAGCGATGATATTACGATGTATGAGTATTTACAGCATTATCAAATTCCAACCGTTATTATTGGAACCAAATTAGATAAGTTAAAGAAAAATGATATTAAAAAAAATGAACAAAAAATTAAAACAATGTTAAATTTTAACCCCGCGGATTATTTTATTAAAACTTCTAGTGAGAAAAAACAAGGTTTAGAAGAGTGTTGGGACCTTTTTACAAAATTACTAAATTTGTAAATTTTTTATTTTTTATTGTATAATATTACCGGTATTTATTTATCTGAGGTGCAAATTCTTTTATTTGTAATTAGATAAGTACATACTAGCGTAATACAGAGAGGAAAATTATTGAATGGATAAGAAACTTACGCAGATTGTAAAATATCAACAACAACTAACTAAGTTGTCAACAGTTGATCTAAGTATTCTTGATGAACATCACTCTTATTCAGAACAAGCAATTATTGGTGCTTTTGAAGCATCAAATAAAAAGATTAATGCTAGTGTGATGAATACAATTATCAACGGAATCTTAGGTGGATTGTTTATTTCGTTGGGTTACATTGTGGCGTTGTTTGCAATGCAGGGTGTTACGACAACGGGAGTTAAACAATTAATTTTTGGAATTACCTTTCCAATTGGGCTAATTTTAGTGACCTTTTTAGGAGGAGGATTATATACTTCCCATTGTGTCGGATTTATTAATAGTAGCATTGGTGCTGCTAGTCCGTGAAAATTTTATCGCAACTTAATGCTAGTTTTTTTAGGAAACTTTTTAGGAAGTTTATTAGCCGCAGTTGTGATTTATTTTGCCGTTGTATATGGTCACATCTTAACTGGTGATAAAGCAGTGACTTTAAATACCCATGGTGATTCATGAAGTGCTGAAACAATGCAAATGATTGAACACAAAATGGGATTTGTCGGAAGTGCCCTGGCTGAGGGGTTAACGCCAACTGGTCAGCAAATTGGCCAAACCTTTTTAAATAATTTAATGTCGGGAATTTATTGTAATATTTTAGTGGGGGCCACTTTATATTTAACTTATTCTTCAAAAAATGCGGCCGCTTCATTTTTAGGAATTTTCTTAGCCCTGTTTGCTTTTTGTGTGGCGGGGTTCCAACATGTTGTGGCAAATACCTTTATTTTTTGAATGAATATTTTTATGGTTGGTGATCAGTTATCAGCCACCCATGTCCTACCAGCATCTTCTGTGGGATATTTTGTCCTAGTTAATTTAATTCCTGCTTTTATTGGTAATTTTATCGGGGGGGGATTATTAATCCCCGTACTATGTTATTTTATTGCCCGGAAAAAAATCAATGCTGTGGCGGTTAAGGGACAAAAAAAATACTTTAGTGAACAAATTAAGTTATTACAATTAAAAACAGGCTTTGCCCAAATTATTAATCATGAATTTGTGTTAGATGAAACCAAATTTAACCAAGCAATTCAGAATCTTGACAGTAAGCCCCATCGCCAATGATTTAAACGCCGTCAAAAATAAAAGACCAGAGTTTTTCTTGTTAAAAGGAAAATTTTCTTTTGGTAATTTTTGGTAATCTTTTGCTAGCAACTATTGCGAAAAAAGAATTATTAGGAGTATAATAAAAACAGATAGGTTTTTAAAACTTATTTGTTATTAAGCGATTACTTATAGTTAGAGATATAAACTATTAACTTAATGTGGGATTTCTGATGTGATAAAGTTATTTTCTGTTTGAAATAATGCATATTTTACAACCGTTATTTTTTTAATTTCAAAAGTAAATAATTTTGTCAAAACATTACTTTTAGTTTTATAACATATAGAGAAAAGAGGGGACAAAATAATGGGAAAAACATGATTTCCTGAGTGAGATGGTTTTACCGCTGGTAAATGAACAGATGAGGTAGACACTCGCGGATTTATTCAAAGTAACTATGTTCCATATACTGGTGATGATAGTTTTTTAGTAGGGCCAACTGATGCTACCAAAAAATTATGAGATAAAGTTATGGAATTAACAAAACAAGAACGTGAGAATGGGGGAGTGTTGGATGCTGATGAAGATTTACCAGCAACAATTACTTCCCATGCACCTGGTTACTTAGACAAAGACTTGGAAAAAGTAGTTGGAGTGCAAACTGAAAAACCGTTTAAAAGAGCTATGATGCCAAACGGAGGAGTTCGGATGGTCCAAGCTGCTAATGAAGCGTATGGTTTTAAAGTTTCTGACCGGGTAGTAGAAATTTTTACAAAATACCGTAAAACTCATAACCAAGGGGTTTTTGATGCTTATACAGAAGATATGCGTGCTTGTCGTAAGTCACATATTATTACTGGTCTTCCGGATGCTTATGGTCGCGGAAGAATTATTGGTGACTATCGCCGTTTAGCATTATATGGAGCAGATTATTTAATTGCCAAAAAAGAAGAAGATAAACGTAATACTTCCTTAGTAATGACAGAAGATGTTATTCGTTTACGAGAAGAATTATCTGAACAAATTTTAGCGTTAAAAGAAATTAAAAAAATGGCTGCTTCATATGGGTTTGATGTTTCGAAACCAGCTGCTAATGCGAAAGAAGCTTTCCAATGAACATATTTAGGATACTTAGCAGCGATTAAAGAAAACAACGGAGCAGCGATGAGTTTTGGAAGAACAAGTGGTTTCTTAGATGTTTACATTGAACGAGACTTAAAAAATGGAGTCTTAGCAGAAACGGATGTTCAAGAACTAGTTGACCATATGATTATGAAATTAAGAATTGTTAAATTTATGCGAACACCAGAATATAATCAATTATTCTCGGGGGATCCAATTTGGGCCACTGAATCAATTGGGGGAATGGGAATTGATGGGCGAACATTAGTTACTAAAACAGCGTTCCGTTATATTCATACGTTAGCAAACATGGGACCTTCGCCCGAACCAAACTTAACAATCTTATGATCACAACACTTACCAGAAGGATTTAAAGCTTTTTGTGCTAAATACTCAATTTTATATTCATCAATGCAATATGAAAATGATGATTTAATGCGCGCAACCCACGGGGATGACTATGCAATTGCTTGTTGTGTGTCACCAATGCGAGTAGGAAAACAAATGCAATTCTTTGGTGCTCGTTGTAATTTAGTAAAAACATTATTATATGCTATTAATGGTGGGGTTGATGAAATCCACAAAAACCAAGTGTCACCACGCTTTGAACCTTGTCATGGTGATGAAAATACACCATTAAATTATGAAGAAGTATGAGCAAAATTTGTGCAAATGGCGAAATGATTAGCAGGGGTATATTGTAACGCCTTAAATATTATTCATTATATGCATGACAAATACTTCTATGAAAGAAGTCAAATGTGTTTTATGGACACCAATGCTCACCGTTTCTTTGCCACTGGAATTGCCGGATTATCAGTTGTAACTGACTCGTTATCAGCAATTAAACATGCCAAAGTTTATCCATTAAAAGATAGTGACGGGGTGGTAACTGACTATCGCATTGAAGGAGACTTCCCAACTTATGGTAATAATGATGATCGTGCTGATGATATTGCAATTGAAGTTGTAAAAACTTTTATGAATGAAGTGCGTCGTCAACACCACTACCGTAATTCGGAACCAACAATGTCAGTGCTAACTATTACTTCAAATGTGGTATATGGAAAAGCAACTGGTAATTCTCCCGATGGAAGAAAAGCGGGGGTACCATTCTCACCAGGGGCCAACCCAATGAATGGGCGAGATAAAACCGGAGCAGTAAACTCCCTAGCCTCAGTCGCTAAAATTCCATTCAAACATGCCGCGGATGGTATTTCAAACACCTTTACAATTATTCCGAATGCCTTAGGAAAAGACCAAGACTTAATTATTCATGGTGATTTAAATATTAGTAGTATTGATCCCCATGATCAACATAAAAAATAACGAGTAAACAAAAATGAATTCATTTATGAATTCATTTTTTCTTTACCGAATTGATTCTGTACCTTGATTAATTTCTGAGAATGATATATCAAGGGGTGAATTTTCTTCGTATACGCTGGGACTTTCGTAATTAAACCCCGCCAGATTAGCTTGATAAAATTTAAATTGGGTAGTAATTTCTTGTGATATTGTTGGGATGTTAAATTGCTCTTTGTAACTAAGGATAAAATCATTTATTTCAGTAAATTGGAATTGTTCAGCATCCGGAAGTTTGAGATAAGCGGTTAGTAAATCAGTAATTTTAGTTAAATTTTTCTTTTTCTCTTTTTCTCAGCATTTGGTAGTTTTTTTCATGATGTTTTCATTATTTTTGATAAAATTATTAATTCTTCCAATTATTTTTTTCTCTTCTGTTGGGATTCGAGACTTACCAGGAATTTTTTGAAAATTATGGTATGTTATCTTTTTCCAAATATCATTATTAATAATTTTTAACATCGCAATATTTGTGCTAGATTGGATGGTAGTAATATTTTTAACTAATTGTTCACATATTTTGGGGACTATAGCGCTTGATTCTTCACCATTTTGCATTTTTTCTTTCACAATTTTAATTGCTAGTTGAAATTGGTCTTGAATTAATTTAACACTTTGGGTAAAAAAGATCGAGAAAATATCATTCGGATCATCAGAGACAGTGTCTCTTTGACATTTTTCCCAAGTTGCTATTAACTTATTGTCTTTAAATTCAGGAAATACAAAATTATAAAACTCTTGGTGGTTAGTATCATTGTTCATTAAAAAGACCTCCTTTTTGTGGATGATTAATAAAAAAACACCAACAAAATAATTGTTGGTGTTTTAAACAGTCTCGGTTATTAACCTCCTTTTAAATATTATCATAATCGAGATTTTAAAAACTAAAATATTTTGTTTTTTTCCGCACTTAAAATCTTTATCATATATAATAAAAGAAACAATTAAAATTGTGGGAAAAGATATCTTAAGAAAGGATGACAAAATGTTAAATCAGTTGTTATTAGCCGAACCTTCTCCAGGTTGAATTAATCCGGATAATACTCCCCATAATATTATTGCAACATATGGTGGTTGAGTTCATATGTATGCGGTATTTATTACGACCGGGATGATTTTAGCGGTTTTTGCTAGTTATGTCCGGTTGAAGACTAAGAATGTCCCTGTGGAGCCCTTAATTTGAGCAGTGTTTATTATTATTCCGTTTTCATTATTTGGCGCTAGTTTTTTTGGAAAATATAACGAGGATCCTAGTCAGCCCTTAATTGGTTATGATGGGGGGGCACCCTTCTGATCATTATTTGCCTTTTGAAAAGCCGGAATGAGTATTCACGGTGGAGTGTTATTTGGGGTTGTGGTTGGAATTATTGTCTTTGCCTTTGTCGCACGAAAATCACGAGTTTCAATGTGAGTATATATTGACTGTATTGTACCTAATATTTTATTAGGGCAGGTATTAGGAAGATGAGGAAACTTCTTTAACCATGAATTATTAGGAGATCCTGTTTCTTATGAATCATTAAAATGATTACCAGCTTTTATTCGAGATAATTGTTTCCAATGGGTCGGTGATCATCCTGAGTTAGTTCCCGGAGGGGGAACTATTCAGTGAAGAGCGCCAATCTTTTTATATGAATCATTCTGAAACTTCATTTTATGAGTAATCTTAACTTTTGTGGTTCCTAATTTTGGGAAAGTTTTAGGACCAAAACCATGAAAAAAAGATCCCCAAAAATACCCGTTTGATTTTAAGTATAGTGTTCGTCATTTCTTTAACCGGAAAATTGAAGAACCTGATAAATTAACTTGAAAAGAAGTATGGGATAAAGCTTTTTACTATAATAATCCTACCCAAAAACAGTTAGAACAAATTAAATCAAAAAAATTTAAAGAGACTTCTTCGCCAACCATTAACCGTTTAAAAAATTGGTGGGTAAATGATGCGAAAGAACTAACCCGTTTAAATAACCCGGAAGGTTACTGAATTACCCGCTCGGGAGTCCAGGCTGGTTTATATTTCTTTGGTTGAAACTTAATTCGCTTTGTTCTAGAAACACAGCGGGAAAATGGCGCCGATTTATTTGTGATGAATAACCGCCCATTAGATTATGCGATGTTATGAATGATTGCCATTTTTGGTTTACTAATGGCCGCTTATGCCCAATGATTTGCTCCAATTAAATTGCGAAAAAATGGACATTTGTATGAAAAAGAATATGTTGATTATACTAACTTGGCAAACTGAAAATTAGAGTATTATCTCCAACACCAAATTAACTATAATCAAATTTCCCAACAGCAAGAATTAGAAACCTTAATTAAAACAAAAGTAATGACATACTTAGGATATGAAAACAAAAGCTTTGAGGAATACTTTAGTTTAACTGATTTTAAAGTTTTTAGTCACCAGAACCACATTACTAGTTTTACCTTTAAGATTATGACCCACAACCAACCATCAAATATTTTTACTGATGAAATTAGTTGTGAAGTAGTAGTAGCTTAATTATTAATAAATTGAAGGAGAAATTTATTATGAATCACAAATATGAAAAATTATTTAGTCCCTTTACATTTCCAAACCAGGTTACCATTAAAAATCGAATTGTAATGTCACCAATGACAACTTTTTCTGGTTTTGAAAACGGAAAATATACCTTAGATGAATTAAATTATTACCAAGCGCGGATTGCGGGAGTCGGAATGGTAATTACTGGGTGTGCTTATGTTAACCGAAACGGCAAGGCATTTATTGGCCAACCAGCTATTGATGATGATAAGTACATTCCTAATTTAAAAAAATTAGCTGATTTAATTCACGAGAAACAAGGAGTTGCTATTATGCAACTTCATCACGGAGGGCGTGAATGTCACCGTGAAACTTTATTATTACCAGAACCATTATCGGCAAGTGCTGTTATTTCGTTACGCGAATGGGCAATAACTCCCCGTGCCATGACAACAGAAGAAATTTTGGATACCATTGAAGATTTTGGGGCAGCGACATTACGCGCCATTAAAGCCGGTTATGATGGGGTTGAAATTCATGGGGCCAATACCTATTTATTACAACAGTTTTTTTCTCCCCATGCTAACCAACGGAAAGATGAATGAGGAGGAACCCTTAAAAAACGAATGAAATTTCCTTTAGCAGTTGTGGAAAAGGTGTTAGCTGTTGTGAAAGAACATAGTACCAAACCATTTATTGTTGGGTATCGGATTTCTCCCGAAGAAATCGAAAATCCCGGTATTACTTTAGAAGACACTTGTGCTTTAATGGATCACTTAGTTAAATATCCATTAGATTATATTCACATTTCAAATTCATGAGTATGGCGCAAAAGTTTACGAAATAAAGAAAATCCAACCCCAGTTATTAATGAAATTATCAACAGATTTCATGATAAAATCCCGCTAATTGCCGTGGGGGGTGTGAAAACTCCAGATGATGCCTTAAAAGTCCTTGATAGTAACATTCCGCTAGTGGCGATGGGGCGGGAATTAATTGCAGAACCCCAATGAGTACAAAAAGTCGAAAGTGGACAGGAGTTAGTAATTCGCACTAGCATCAAATTAGCTGATTTAGCAGAATTACAAATTCCCCAGCCATTATTAGATTTATTTATTGAAGATAATAAAAATTGAAAAATGAGTATTGAAGATTAATATTATTTATAAAAATTATAAATAATATTTAAGAAAAATAAAATAAAAGTGCTATAATTGTGGCAGATAGAAAGAGAGGCTAGATAAAATGCTAACAAAAGAAATGCAAAAAGATCTGCAAGAATATTTAGATGAACATGCGAAGATGCAATTTATTTGTTATAACTTAAGTACTAATGCTGATCGCTTAGGTTATCCCGGGTTTGCTCACTATTATCAAGTTCAAGCGCAAGATGAAGTTTTACATCAACGCCGGATTATGAACTTTATAATGGATCGCGATGGTACTTTTGAAATGACAAAAGTAGAACCTGTCTTTAAAGAATTAAAATCAATTAAAGAAGTTGTGGAAGAATATGCTCATCATCGTAAGCACTTTGCGGAAATTACTAATCACTTTGCAGCAAGATCACGCGAACTAGGTGATTTAGTTACTAATAAATTCTATGATTGATTTATCATTGATTTTTATGAAGAACTAGCTGAAGTTAAAGATATCTTGGATTGAATTAACATCTCAAATGGTGATTATTATAAACTAGATCGCAAAATGGCAAAACGCGAAGAACCAGATACAAAAACAGTAATTGATCCGTTTAGTCCACATAATTAAAAAAACTGAGTAATCAGTTTTTTAATTCGGGAATAAATAATAATTCAGAAAAATTAAAACCATTTGTTTTTTTAAATTATTAAGGTATAATTTTAAAATAAAAAGGAGATTTAAAAGGGACATTTATGGAAACTAAAAATTTAGCACAATCAAAAAGTCATATGTTTGTAGCAAGTATTTTTGGTGTTACTTCGGCAATTTTTTATTCATTAACACCGTTATTTGTGTTCTTTTTTGCGGGAGATAACTCAACTAAAATTACTTATGCGATATTTTTAGCAACAATTCAAGAACTAATGTCCTTTCTGTTAGTAGCATTTGCCACTGGATTTTTAGAATGAAAAAACCTTGTGCATAATAATCATAAGTTTAAAAATTTAACTTATACCTTAATCCTTCCGTTTGGTTATATGTGTGGGATTGGTCTATACTCTTCAATTAAAAACTTAATTTTAAAATTAAAACATTTGCGAGTGTGAATTATGGCGGGTGTTGGCTTACTAGCGGGCCCAATTTCGATGGCGTTATTAATGATTGCGGCGTTATTTTTAAATGATGGAACCCTAGGAAATGTCATTTTAAACACGGCACCAATTTATTGTATGATTATTAGCCGGGTTGTGTTAAAAGAAAAAATTAACCGTTTTGGCCTAGTGGGGATTTTAATAACCACTTTATTTACCTTTGGAATGTTATTTAACTACTTCTTTATTAAAGAACATATTGATTGAAAATTAATTGCCGGAGTCTTATTATCTTTTGTTGCGGCGTTATGTTATGCTTTTGAAGGAACGATTAGTGATTATTTTCTTCATAGTAATAAAATTCAACTATCTAACTATGAAGTGGTATCGGTTAAATCATTTATTAGTTTTTGAACAATGTTAATTATTGCGTTACCAATTGCTTCTGCCATTGATAACCAACCTGGTTACCAAGGATGAGTAGTATTTAAATCCAGTTTTGATTTATATGGTTGACAAGCAATTTTAGTGTATGTATCAGGAATTGTGATGGGGACCGGTCGTTTAATGTACTTTGAAACTGTTAAATTATCAAACGGTACTTATGCTTTAGCAACCCAGTTGACAATGTTAATTTGAACTCCTGTTTTACAAATCTTAGGAAATACCTTTATTAGTGAAATTAATGTTGATAAATTACAATGATACTATTGAGTATGATCAGCGTTTATTTTACTAGGATTAGTTATTATTACCTTTAATGAAAATTTAAATAGTTATTATAACCGTTGGAAGCAAAAGCGGTTAGCCCAACGAACGCTGAATAGTTCGGCTGAACCAATCAAAAACCCCAACAAAAGAATTGATAATTAAAATTACCGAATTATGACAAAGTGCTTGACCGCACTTTTTTATTATTTTGTTTTACCTTTTCTTTTTTAAATAAAATAGTAAAATATATATTGGTAGTTAAATACTATCTTATTCCACTTATTAAAAATAAAATATTTCTTTTCTTAATTAATATTAAGAAAGGAGCTATCATGCCAGTTTATGGATGAGTAATATTATTAGGCGCTTGTGCCTTAATATTTTATTTAATTGGATATTTAGTTGAAAAATATCTACGTTTTAAATTAATTAAAAATACTGAGAAAAAAATTAAAGAAGCAGAACTAACTGCTAAAAAAATTATTAATGCGGCCAAAGCAGATGCTAAAGTTGAAGCCGCCCAAATTAGACAAGATGTACGCGAAGAAGTCGCACAAAAACGAGCAGAAATTTTAGAAAACGAAAAATTTTTTAAAGAACGTGAAAAGAATATTATTATAAGAGAAGAAGTATTGACGCAAAAAGAGCAGGAGTTATTTTATAAAAGAGAGGAATTACAAGAGTTATTAGCTAAATATGATGGTTTAATCAATAATACAATCCAGCAATTAGAACAAATTGCGGGGTTTTCGCAAGATCAGGCAAAAGATATTTTATTTAAAGAAATTAATGATAAATATCAAAAACAAATTGGGGAATTTTTAAAGAATGCCGAAGTAAATGCCCGGTTAGCAGCAAAAGAAACGGCTGTTAATATTATTACCCAGGCAATTGAACGATATTCTGCGGATGTTGTTGTTGAAAAAACAACAGCGGTTATTAATTTAGCTGATGATAATATGAAGGGAAGAATTATTGGAAAAGATGGTAGAAACATTAAAACCTTTGAAACAACTGCGGGTGTTGATTTAATTATTGATGATACTCCTAATATTGTTCAGGTGTCTTCTTTCAATCCCATTCGCCGTGAAATTGCCAAAAAAGCCTTGGAACGGTTAATTACGGATGGGCGGATTCAACCCAATAAAATTGAAGAAGCAATTCGCTTAGAAAAAACTGATCTTGATACAACAATTTTACAAACTGGAAAAGATACTATTTCAGAGCTAGGAATTTATAATATTGATTTAGAACTAATTCGTTATATTGGAATGTTAAAATACCGTACTAGTTATGGGCAAAATGTTTTAATGCATTCAATTGAAGTCGCGAAACTAGCTGGTATTATGGCAAGCGAATTAGGACTTGACCCGGAAATTGCCATTCGCGCGGGATTATTGCATGATATTGGAAAAGCAGTGGATTTTGAAAATGAAGGTAGCCATGTAACCCTAGGGGTTCAGTTAGCAACTAAATATAAAGAAAGCCCAATTGTTATTAATGCCATTCATTCCCACCATGGGGAAGTTCCGATGGATAATCCATATTCACCATTAGTAGCCGCTGCTGATACTTTATCAGCTGCTCGCCCTGGTGGTCGTAATAATACTGTGGAAAATTATATTAGCCGGATGAAAGAATTAGAACAAATGTGTATGGAAGTTCGGGGTGTGGCCAAAGCTTATGCTTTACAAGCAGGACGTCAAATTCGGGTAATTGTTAATCCTGAACGAACAACTGATATTCAAGCCCAAAAAATTGCCTTTGATATTCGTGAAAAAATTAGTCATAATAAAATTGTCCCCGGGGATATTGTAATTACAGTAATTCGGGAATTACGCTTTATTGAAACCGTAATTTAGAAAAAATTATTAACTTAAATAATAATTTTTTCTTTTATTTTACATAAAAAAAGAATAAAATAATAATATCCGAGAAGATTTTATCCAATCTAATTGTGACCGTGAACGAAGGGAGACATATTAATGAAAACACTTTTATTAATATTATCAACTTTAACAGCCGTAACTAGTTCAACACCAGTTGCTGTCGCTGTTAATAGTAATAAACAACTAAATATAAATGATAACACCAATAACCGAGAAATTATTAATCTCGAAAAACAATTTCAAGGTTATTTTAATTGGGGAACTGATCAAGTTCCTAGTGAATTTCAATTTGAAATAACTACTAATTTTAATTTAGCAAAGGTCGATGACCATGTTGATGCTCTTTTAATTAGTGAAAAAGCTGTTGGCAATGGGATTTTGTTTGGGGGATTTATTAGTAATTATGTTCAAGCTGGCTATTTAACTCGGACAGTTTATGACTACCAAACAGGAGAAACGAGCATCCATATTACACCCCATGGTAAAGATGAAAATGCTTTTTATCAAATTATTTATACAGCCAGTGAAAATCCTTATGGAATTGAACCAGGATCACAAATCAAAGTTAATATTGAATCAGGACATGGTAGTTTAATTAATATTGCAAAAATACAGCAATATATTGATGCCTTAACCAACCATAATGCCCAACCAATCCGATTTAACAATGTTGTTGATGAATATGCTTTAGCGAAAGAAGACATTGCTCGCAGAATTGACCAACAATTAATTGAATTAGGAATTGAAGGGGATGTTAGTGTTGCTAAATATGAATCTAATTTTTTATTTAACCTAATGAAAAAAGATAACATTGACACATATTTTGTCCAAGGAGTTAAAACCGCCCACCATCCTTTTATCCCGCACCGGGGAGAAACTTTACAGTATAAAATGATTATTGAAGTTTTGCAGAGTCCAAATGATAATTATGTTGATCATGCCAAAATCGAAATTCCGTTGATAGTAACTAACCCCCATGGGTATGATATTTCCTTAATGCAAAAATCATTTAATAATTTGCCAACAACAATTGAATATGGTATTGATTCGTTAGATGATTTTAAAATTAATGATTTAATGATTCACCTGGATAATGCTGCCAAAGCAATTGGTTTAGAATCAATGTATGGTGACTTTCCTCTTAACTTTTTCCAAGAAATTGTTGGAGAACCGGGATTAGCATATTATTTCAATGATAAGGGTCCGGATACAAATAGCATTACATTTCCGAATGTTCAAAAAATAGCTAAAAATAAAATTACTTTTAAAACCACTGACCCTAACCCATATAGTGATTTGGTTAGTGGTAAGGAGTTAAGTATTTATTTTAATATTAGAAATACTACTAAAACAAAAGTAATTACCCAAGCTGATACTTGAAAATCTGGATATGAATATAATACTGGATATTTACATGTTGATTTTAATGAAAATGATATGATTAATTCATTACTTCAGACAATTGATGAAGTTACTAAGCCAGAAAATACCGATTATATTGAAGGAAGTTTTCAGATTAAAGAATTTTATTTAACAAGAAATGGTGGTGATCCAATTAAATCATTTAATCCAGTTTTGGAAGCTTTAAATAATTACGTTAATGACCGGACAGTTGAAATCTCATTAACTGGGTATGAAACATACTGGTTATTTGTTGGCTATGCTTATACATGATACTTAAATGGTCAAGAAATTTATTATTCAGGAAAACATTGAGATAAAAATCCTAATTTAACTTTTCATGTTGAATGAACTTATTTAATAAAGAATAACTAAATTTAAACATACACTTAAATGGAGGATGAAAATGAAAAAAATTTTAAGTTTATTGGGTCTCGTTGTTTTAACAACTCCAGTAGTTTCGCAACTTAATGCTTGTGCTTATACTCAAGACAATAAAGATTATTTGAAACCAGCTGAAGAACCTACGTTAGGACGATTTTTTGGCCAGTGGTTAGCAACTACTTATCATAATTTTCAAATCAAAGATAATGAATTTACTTTTCGTGTTGATAAAGGAAAACTTTTTATTACGAATGAACAATTACATAATAATATTAGTAATATAGATGAACTTTTAAAAAATTTAACACCAAAATTACTTTATCAAATTATTTCACACCAAATTAAAACAAATGAAGAAGTTGTCAAAGACATCCAACATTTTCTTTTAATAGCCCGTATTTCTCTTGATAATAATGGAATTACTTTGTATGGAAATAGAAAATATCATTATGAAGATCTTAAATTTATTTTTTATAAAAATGATTTTGGCTGACATCGTGAAAGTATAGATACAATAGTTTTAAATGAGGAGGAAAATCCTAATTCTTTTGGTTCAAAAATTGTACGCCGGACAGTTAAAAATATAAGTGGTTTTGCTTCTGGTGAATATCAAGACAAAAATAGTTATCATTATAAGTTTTATCAGAATTATTATTTAACTTTGGCAATAAATAATAAAATTATTGATTATACTAATTATAATGACGAAAACATTAATATTGAGAGCACGCGTCATAATTATTACCATGGTAAAATAGATTTAACATTACCTTTTTGTCCAAAATTAATAAATAATAAGGTATTAGAAATTGATACACCCGATCGTGCTTTACCTAAATATTATTTTGAACAATTTGAAGGTAACGATCCTGATAACATCCCACTATTTTTTCGCAAGGAAGGTTTTGAAAAAATGAAAAACTTAGGAAAAATAGGTGTTGATGATAACCCTTATGATGATGGTTCAAGTCGTGGTTTCGCTGGGTGAAATATGTTTCAGGACTTTGTGAATTTATATGATTCAAATGAACTTTTAGTTAGACCTTTCATTTCAAATACAAATAGTAATCAAATTGAGATTGAAAAGGCTTGCCCCCGAGATTTAACATCTGAGCAAGTAGCAGATATAATTTATCGAAGACAATTTTTTAAATTTTATAATTATGCCTATCAAACAATTCCAGAACCCTTAAGACATACAGAATATCGTTATGTTGCATTATTTTTAATAAGTACAGAAGGGTTAACAACAATTTGAGATTTTTTTAATTATTCACCGTGATATACATCACAAGATACTGGCATTTTTCCATTTAATTTTACCAATTTAAGATGATTGACAGATTATCAAAATGATAATACGATTGTTAATCAAGTGATTGATGCCCATTATTTTAAAGTCCATTTAAATTTAGTTAATATTGATATGGATATTTGATTTCCAATAAGGATAGTATAACATTATAAAATAAAATTAATTAGTACATAATCTTGTTAAAAAATTATAAGATATGTACTATTTTTTATCCTTGTTTCACTCTTTAAAATATCTTTAAAAAGATTTTAAATTCCATTGTTTTATGTATAATTATAAAGAGTTTGATTACATTAAAAATACTAGAGGAGTTGAAAACATGATTGGTGACTTTTTAGCTGGGAAATTGAAAAAATCAATTGAAAAAAATTTAAAAAAATCAACATTAACAGAAGAAACTGTTAAAGAAACTTTACGCGAAATTCGTTTGGCATTATTAGAAGCGGATGTTAATAATGAAGTTGTTAAGGATTTTATTAAAAATGTTGAACAAAAAGCTAAAGGCGAATATATTAGTGAAGGTTTAAATGCTTCCCAAATGATGATTAAAATTGTCCATGAAGAGTTAGTTAATATTTTTGGAAAAACTGCCAAAGAAATTTCCTTAACTTCGAAACCAACAATTATTATGATGGTTGGTTTACAAGGAAGTGGGAAAACAACAACAACTGGGAAAATTTCAAAATTATTAGAAAAAAAATATCATAAAAAACCATTATTAGTAGCTTGTGATATTTATCGTCCGGCGGCGATTGATCAGTTAAAAACATTAGGAAAAAATTTAAACATTGATGTTTTTGAAAAAGGAACCCAAAACCCGGTGTTAACTGCTCAGCAAGCAATTGAATATGCCAAAACTAATAAAAATGATGTTATTTTATTAGATACCGCCGGTCGTTTGCATATTGATAACGAATTAATGACCGAGTTAAAAGAAATTAAAAAAGCAGTTAGTCCAGATGAAATTTTAATTGTTGTTGATGGAATGACTGGGCAAGATATTATTAATGTTGCTGAAAAATTTGATGACTTGTTAAAACTAACCGGAGTTGTTGTTACAAAATTAGATGGTGATGCCCGTGGGGGAGCAGCCTTATCAATTACCCATTTAACAAAATTACCAATTAAATTTATTGGAACCGGAGAAGGAATGAGTAATTTGCAAATTTTCTATCCTGACCGGATGGCTGATCGTATTTTAGGAATGGGAGATGTCCAAACCTTATTTGAAAAAGCGAAAGATGTCCTAGATGAACGTGACATTAAAAAAACCATGAACCGGATGATGATGGGACAATTTGATTTACAAGATTTATTAAACCAAATGCGCCAACTTTCGAAAATGGGAAAAATGGGCGGAATTATGAAATTAATTCCGGGAATGCCAAAAATTAGTGAAGAAAAAATCATCGAAGCTGAACGTAAATTAAAAGTTACCGAAGTCTTATTATCGTCAATGACAGTTAAAGAACGACGAGAACCACGATTATTAAAACATATCTCTCGTAAAACAAGAATTATTAAAGGTTCAGGGCGAAGCGAAAAAGAATATAATGAATTAATTAACCAGTTTGAAAAAACTAAAAAACAAGTTGATGAAATGGCTAAACAAATCAAATCTGGGCGAATGCCAACAAAAGGTTTTGGTGGTTTTGGTGGTTTTAATTAAAAAATTTTCTAAAAACTTAGAAAGTTTTTTTATGGAAAAATTGCTAATTTCCCAACAATTTTTAACCAAAAACTTTTATTCTGAAAATAAATCATTATAATATTATAGAACAAGATATTTTTTGGAAAGGAACTTATTAAGATTATGGGTTTAAAATATAAAAGAGTTTTATTAAAATTATCTGGTGAAGCTTTAGGAGATCATCAAGAACCATATGATCCCCAAAAACTCCATGAAATTGCTAAACAAATTGTCGCTTTGCAAAAAGAAGGTTTAGAAATTGCAATTGTTGTTGGTGGGGGTAATATTTGGCGTGGTAATCGGGCTGAAACAATTAATATGGACCCGATTAGTGCTGATTATATGGGAATGTTGGCAACAGTGATGAATGCCTTAGCATTAGAATCAGTGTTAAAATACGAAGGTAGTGACCAAGTGGTTGTGATGTCTAAAATTCAAGTTCCCGAAGTTTCGTCACCATATTTATTTAAAAAGGCAAAGTCACAATTAGAAAAAGGATTTATTGTGATTATGGCGGGGGGAACTGGCCAACCTAAATTTACAACTGATACAGCAGCGACTATCAGAGCAATTGAAATTGAAGCTGATGTTTTATTAATGGCTAAAAATGGGGTTGATGGTATTTACGATAAGGATCCCAAAACACATAAAGATGCCATTCGTTTCGAAAATATTAGTTTAAATGAATTACAAAACAAACAATTAAAAGTAATGGATTTAACCGCTAGTAGTTTAGCAATGGAAGATGAACTTGATATTGTTGTCTTTGATATTAATGAACCCAATAATATTTATAAAGCAGCACATGGGAGTGCTCGTTCAACATTAGTTACAGGAGGAAAGTAAAGAAATGACAAACCAAATGGTGGAAACAACCAAGTCCAAAATGGATAAGGTAATTAATAGTTTTGAAAATGAATTAATTAAAATTAGAACCGGAAGAGCTAATCCTAACATGTTAGCCCATATTATGATTGATTATTATGGAACCTTAACCCCAATTCAACAAACTGCTAATATTATGGTTCCCGAAGCGCGCCAATTAGTTATTAAACCATATGATAAGTCATTAGTTAGTGTGATTGTGGGGGCTATTAATAAATCAGATTTAGGATTAGCCCCAATTGCCGAAGGGGACTTAGTGCGCTTAAACATCCCCCCTTTAACAGAGGATCGTCGCAAAGTTTTAGTGAAAGAAATGTGAAAAGAAGCAGAACATTTCAAAGTGACAATTCGTAATGAACGCCGGGATGCCAATGACCACATTAAAAAAAGTAGTGATTTATCAGAAGATGATAAAAAATACTATGAAGCAGAAATCCAAAAATTAACTGATAATTATATTAAAATAATTGATGAAAAAGGGAAAACTAAAGAAAAAGAATTAATGGAAGTATAGTAATATACTTTTCTTTTTTTGGGAGTTTTATAATAAGCTCTTTTCTTTTCCAGGAAAAAATATTAAAATTAATACTAGAATAATTTATTAGAGGGAAGTACAATGAATGGTTATGGAATTTTAGGAACAATAATTGCCGTTATAATTGGTTATTTATTAGGATCAATTAATTTTAGTATTTTAATTGCAAAATATTTTCATAAGGTTGATATTCAAAAAGTTAACACCGGGAATCCCGGGGCAACAAATATAACAATTACCTTAGGTAAAAAATGAGGATTATTAGTTGTTTTTCTTGATGGGATTAAAACTATTATTGTAATGTTCATCACTTTTGGAATTAGTTGTATTGCCATTCCCGGGACAAGTTTTAACCTGGGTCAAACAAGTTATTATATTCCCGCGGTAGTTACAATTTTAGGTCATTGTTTTCCAATATACCATCGTTTTAAAGGGGGCAAAGGAGTAGCTTGTTTCTTAGGGTTCTTATTAATGATTAATCCGTTTTATTTTATTATCTGTGTGGGGTTATGATGAATTATTTATCCGATTACTAAACGGGTAACTTTTTCTTCCGGACTTAGTATGCTAACAATTGCCCTAGTTTGTTGGTTACCCTGAATTAGTATGATTACAACTGTTAGTGGTGACTACCATGTGATGATGACGAGCAAAGTAGTATGGTTTAATCATTTTCACCAATATAATGACATTGGGTACTGAGATAATTTTATCTTAATTAATGTTTGTTTAGATCTCGCCGCCTTATTAATTGGGATTGTGACCTATGCCAAAAGTAAAGTAAAACAAAAACAACTCCCTAATTCATCCAACATTAAATAATTATTTAATGTTTTTCTTTTGGAAAAATACGAAGTCCCCCGGCAATATATAGTATAATTTTGGTAAGTAAAATTTAGAAAAGAGGAATGATATTATTAATAAGATTCCACAACATATTGCTATTATTCTTGATGGTAATGGGCGGTGAGCCACTGCCCGAGGATTAAGTCGAACAAAAGGCCATGAAGAGGGTGCCCGCCGAATTAAAGATGTCGCATTAAAAGCTAATGAAATGGGGGTTAAATACTTAACAATTTATTGTTTTTCCACTGAAAATTGAAAACGAAATTTAGCTGAAGTTAATTATTTGATGGCAATGCCCGAACGGTTATTAAATGATGAGCAAGTTAAAAAATTTCAGAATGAAAATATTAAATTAAATTGAATTGGCAGACGAACAAAAGTTCCGGTTTCGACAGCTAATGCTTTTTTAAAAGCAATTAATGACACTAAAAATAATTCGGGCTTGGTGTTGACCTTTGCCTTTGATTATGGTTCGTTAGAAGAAATTACCCAGGCGGTTAGCACAATTAAAAACGATCCGAGCATTACGACCATTAGCGAAGAAGTTATTTTCAACCATTTATATACTAAAGATCTCCCCCCTGTTGATTTACTAATCCGTACCGGGGGTGAGCAACGGTTAAGTAATTTTTTATTACTCCAAAATTATTATGCTGAGTTTTATTTTACAAAAAAATATTGACCAGATTTTGACGGAAATGCTTTAATTGAAGCAATAATAGATTATAATAATAGAGATAGAAGATTTGGGGGAATTAAACTTGATGAATAATATTAAACCAAAAACACCAGATAATACTCAACCACCAGCAAGTGATAATCAACCACCGGTTGAGAATAACACACCAGCACCAAACCAGAAACACGTCATGTTTCAAAAAAAATATCGCCAGCGCTATATTACGTTTGGGGTGCTATTATGTTTTTTAGTGTTATATATGTTTACCGGAGCAATTACTACCGAGTGACAAACAATGGCCCACATTGATGTTGCTAATTATGTTTTTATTATTTTAAATTGTTTAATTTTATGTTTAGTTAACTATGAAATTTTAAAATTAAACGGGGGCGATAAGTGACCAATTTATACCCAAGTTATTACTTACCTGTTAATTGTATTCTTATATATTTTACCAGTGGAAAGAGTTAGCGAAGGATATGCCCCAATTAATTTTCCTTTTTATACTTATGCTAATTGAGGATGATTACAAAACTGACTAATTTTTGTAATTTACTTCTTTGTTTTCCTAGTTTATATGGTTTTAATATTAAGTGGAAAAGATATTACCTTTGGAAAAATGTTTATTACTTTTGCCTTTAGTATTTATATGATTTTTGCTTTTAAAGCAATGACCAAATTTATGTTGAATCCTAATTTTGGGTGAAGTAGTGTCTTATGGCTAGCCTTAATTATTATTTTAACTGATACTTTTGCTTTTGTGGGGGGTGTTAGTTATGGAAAACATAAGTTAGCACCAAATGTTTCACCCAATAAAACTTGGGAAGGGGCGATTACTGGTACCCTAGTTGCTAGTGCAATTGCAATTGCCTATGCAATTTTAATGTTTAAATTTACCGACCAGGCGGATGGTAAATGAGTATTTGATTTCTTTTCCAATGATAATAGTCAAAATACCATGCGCTATATTATCTATGTGCTATTAGCAATTATTTTATCAATTTTATCGCAATTAGGTGACTTGTCATTCTCATGAATTAAACGGAAATATAATATTAAAGATTTTAGTAATTTACTACCTGGGCACGGGGGAGTCTTAGACCGTCTTGATTCATTTTCACTAGTGTTTGTTGTTATGTTTATTATTAGTGCAATTTTAATGAAGTAATGCGAGAAATTATTCTTTTTGGTGCTAGTGGAAATATTGGGAGTCAGACGTTAAGGATTTTAAAAAATAATCCGCAGGATTTTTCCCTGGTTGCGATTAGTGTTGGTCAGAATGTTACTAACCTTGCCACAATAATTGCGGATTTTCCTAGTATTAAACAAGTTTGAGTTTTACCAACTGGCAAGATTGACCAGTTGCAACAACAATATCCGCACCTTGAATTTTTCAGCAATGAGCCTGGTTTTGATGAAATCTTAGCAAGTTATCCCCAGGCGCTAGTGGTGAACGCGATTTCTGGGTTTGGTGGGTTATACCCAACCTTAGCTAGTTTACAGACTAAAAACCGCCAGTTATTATTAGCTAATAAAGAATCGTTAGTTTTAGCGGGGGATTTGATTAACCAATTAATTACAACCAATAATTGTACGTTGTATCCTGTTGATTCAGAGCACTGTGCAATTTTTCAATGTTTGGAAACAAATAATCACCTTAATAAAATTCTCTTGACTGCTTCGGGAGGAATGTTTGCCAACCTTTCATTAGCAAAGTTAGCGACAATTGATGATACGGCGGCCTTTTCTCATCCCACTTGGAAAATGGGTGCCAAGATTACAATTGATTCTTCTAGTATGATGAATAAAGCATTAGAAATTCTGGAAGTTTATCATCTATTCAAGACTAAAAACATTGAGGTTTTAATTCATCCCCAATCAATTGTTCATTCTGCTGTTCAGTATGATGACTATTCAATTATTGCCCAACTATCAGTTCCTAATATGGAACAGGTTATTAGTTATTTTTTATATTATCCAATTCGGAAAAGCCAGGTTACTTTGCAACCCCTTGATTTTAGTAATTTAACCTTAACTTTTCAACCAGCCGATCCTAACCGGTGGGTAGCAATTAAATTAGCATTCCAATGCTTATCACAGCCAAACTCTCTGGCTGTTGTTATGAATGCTGCCAATGAAACGTTACGGGCATTATTTATTGCTAAAAAAATTCGGTTTTACGAGATTGTTCCGTACGTTGAATATTTTATGCAACAACATCAACCCCGAAATCTGACAAATTATCAAGAAATTAAAGAATTAAATGATATTATTAAAAGGGAAGTTAATAATTTTTTTGAAAAATCTGATTAACAGAAGCAGTTAGACAAATTGGAAATGGGTGAATAAATGTCAGCAGGAATGATTATTTTAGGGTTGTTTTTAGGAATCTTAATATTATTAATCTTAGTAACAATTCATGAATTTGCTCATTTTATTGTGGCAAAATTAGCCGGAGCCTATGTTTATGAATTTGCAATTGGTTTTGGTCCCAAAATTATTTCTTGGGGAAAGAAAGAAACCAAATATTCAATTCGAATTTTTCCCTTTGGGGGTTATGTTTACATTGCGAGTGAATTAACTGATCCTCCTAAGGGAAGAGAAGATGAAGTTGTTCCGAAAGCCCGTAAAATGGAAAATATTGCTCGCTGAAAACGCCTAATTTTTATTGTTGCTGGAGCCTTAATGAATTTTTTCATTGCGGTTTTTATTTTTACAACTATGTTTGCGGCAACTGGAATGAAAACCAATGACATGACTTATTGGGGTGCCCATTATGATGTTAATCAACCATTGTATAATGCATTAAAAGAAACAGAACCCGCAGTTAGTCAAGAAATGGTTATTTTAAATTATTGACTAGGGCCAGATGAAGCAAAGTTAAAAGCAGCTGCCCAAGAATATAAAGCTAGTGGAAAAGATACTCCTGATGTTCCCCGCGTTGATATTGGAACGGTTAATAATATTCCTAATTATTACACAACAGTTTATAGTTTTTTAGATCATTTAAAAACCCAATACGATAATAATAAAAAACATAATGATTTGATTTTACTTAATTATGTCTTAGTTAATAAATACCATGAGGTTTATCAATATCAGAACACTGGTGGTAGATTAACAGAAGCTGTTGACCTAAAACAAGGAAACAATACTTATGTGGTGGGAATTGCTCCGCCGAATCGGATTTATCAATCAACCGCGCAAGCATATGGGGCCGGATGAACAGAAACCTTTAATGAGTCAGTAACTATTTTAAAATCATTTGGGTTATTATTTACTGGTCAGTGACAACAATTATCCGGGCCAGTGGGAATTGCGAAGACAATGTCGACAATTGTTTCCCAAGGTCCAGCGCCATTCTTTATGTATGTGGCGATGTTATCTGCGAACTTATTTGTTTTAAACTTAATTCCAATCCCCCCGTTAGATGGTTTCAAATTCTTAGAAACAATTGTTGAATCATTCGGGAATGGTTATTTCCGGATTCGCCAACGAATTTTACTATTAAAATATCGTGATGATAGTGATAAAATAAAAGCAATTAAGGAAGAGCCAATTGGGAATTGACAATTACCTCATAAATGAAAGATAGTTATTAATGTCACGGGGGCAGTATTATTTATTGGGTTATTTATTGGTATTACCATTAAAGATGTCTTTTTTTAAAATCTTAATTTAATAACAAGGAGAGGAAGACGATGGATCAACAATTAATTAAACTATTTATTGCTAATGATTTAGAAGTTGACAATGCTTATTTTCAAGATGCCAAAGTAGTTAAAAGTGAATATAGTACTACAGATAGTATTTTTCGGATTGTTATTGCGGTTAATGAGTTACTACCAATTAATATTTTAGCGCACGTGGAATCAACATTACGACACAATAAAAAAATCCCCACTAAGATTGCGTTAGAAATTAATAATCTCAACTATAATATTAGTAATATTTTTGAATATATTGAATATATTCGGGCTCATAAATCAGAAGTTAAACAAAGTTATTTTAATAAGTTAAGTGCTGATAGTTTTCAGTTAGCTGATAATAAATTAATTGTGCGGGTTACTTCCGAAAGTGAACGTAAATTAGTTAATGAACATTGTTTATACTACCAAAATCATTTACGCCGCTATGGTTTTAAAGATTTGACGTTAATTGTTAAAGTTGAAGCGGTTGAAAATGATATTTTAGCAATTAACCAAGAAGAGATTGATAAAATTCGCGAAAATGTTCATCGCCAGTTAAGTGAGCAGCCCTCAGTTTCCCCAACTGCCATTAAAAGAGACAGTAATCCTAATGGGACAAAACCCCGGAATTTTTATGGCAAAGTTAATTTAGAAGTTCCCACTTATAATAAGATTAAGGACATTGACCATGATGAACCTAATGTTATTATTCATGGGAAAATCTTTGCGAAGGATCGGGTTGCAACAACAACTAAAAAATTTATTTATGTTCTAACAATTACCGATGGTAGTGATTCAATTTCAATTAAGTATTTTACCCGGGATGAAAATCCGGATGAAAATTTAGAGACCCTTAATATTAATGATTGAATCAGTGTGTATGGTGATATTCGTTATGATACTTATGCCAGTGAGCAGGTTATTTTTTCTAAAAAAATTATTAAAATTGAAAAAGAAGAAATTACCCGTTTGGATAATGCACCCGTCAAACGAGTTGAACTTCATACCCATACTAAAATGAGTACGATGGATGGGGTTGTTAACGTTCCCGATTTGTTTAAATTATTATCAAAATGAAATCACCAGGCAATTGCTATTACTGACCACTTAAACATTCAAGTTTTTCCCGAGGTTTATAATACTAGTTTAAAATACCCCGATTTAAAAGTTATTTATGGACTAGAAGCAGATGTTTTAGATGATGTTGTGTGGTATGTTAAAAACCCTCATCAACATAATTTGCGAACAGCAAAATATGTTATTTTTGACTTGGAAACAACTGGGTTAAGTAATGAATATGATGAGATTATTGAATTTGGGGCAGTCATTATGGATGGGATTAGTGGTGAACGAGAAACTGTTAACCACTTGTTTAAACCAAGTATAAAATTATCTTCGTTTACAACTGAACTTACTGGGATTACCGATGATATGTTACAAGACAAGCCAACTTTCTTAGAGTCAGTAGATAAGATTTTAGGTTATTTTCAAGATGCAATTTTAGTCGCCCATAATGCTGAGTTTGATATTGGTTTTATTCAGTCCTGAATTCAAAAAGCTGGGCATCCAAAAATCAATAATACCATCATTGATACCTTACAATTATCACGGGCTTTAGAAAGCGGGTTAAAAAATTATCGGTTAGGAAGTATTGCTCGGCGTTATAATGTTATTTATAATGAAGAAGTTGCCCACCGTGCGGATTATGACGCGATTGTCTTAGCTGACATTTATGAGCACCAACTTCGTAAAATGATTAACGAATTTAATGTAGAAATTGATGATGACTTAAATAAAATTCATAATGACCAAGTTTATCAAAAAATGCGGGCTAAACATTTAACTATTTTAGCAAAAAACCAAGCGGGGATTTTAGACTTGTTTACTTTAGTTACTAAATCACATACCGATTACTTTTATTCTTTGCCAAAATTATTGAAAAGTGTTATTAATCAACATCGCGAAAATTTATTAATTGGTTCTTCTTGTGTGAATGGGGAAATTTTTGAGTTAGCGCGAAATAAATCAAATGAAGAATTAGAAGAAGCAATGGCCTTTTATGATTATATTGAAGTCCAACCACCAAGTGTTTACAAACACTTAGTCCAACTAGGAGATTTAACACAGGAGCGGTTATTAACTGTCATCAGTAATATTATTCATATTGCTAAAAAGTTAAATAAACTAGTGGTGGCCACGGGGGATGTTCACTATTTAAACCCCGAAGACAAAATCTTCCGCGAAGTTTATATTCATTCAAAAGGAATCGGGGGAAAACCACACCCCTTATTTGACTATAAAAATCGGATTAGTGAGTATCCAGAACAATTTTTACGAACAACCAATGAAATGCTGGCAGAATTTAATTTCTTAAATGATGAAAAATTAGCATATGAAATTGTGGTGGAAAATACTAATAAGATTGCTGATCAAATTGAAAAAGTTCAAATTATTAAAGATAAACTATATACGCCCTCAATTGAAGGTAGTGATCAGTTGTTAAAAGAATTATGTTATAAAAATGCTTATGAAAAATATGGGAACCCGCTCCCAAAAATTGTCGCTGATCGTTTAGAAAGTGAATTAACTGCAATTATTAAACATGGATTTGGAGTTATTTATTGAATTGCGCATAAACTAGTTGATAAATCATTACGCGATGGTTATTTAGTTGGATCACGGGGAAGTGTTGGAAGTAGTTTTGTTGCTACAATGAGTGCTATTACCGAAGTTAACCCTTTACAACCGCATTATATTTGTGCGAACTGTCGTTATAGTGAATTTATTACCGATGGAAGTGTGCGGTGTGGTTATGACTTGGTGGATAAACCATGTCCCCAATGTCAAAATATTATGCATGGTGAAGGGCATGATATTCCGTTTGAAACATTCCTTGGCTTTGAAGCAGATAAGGTTCCTGATATTGATTTAAACTTTTCAGGAGAATACCAACCAGTGGCCCATGATTTCACCAAAGAAATGTTTGGGGAACGCAGTGTTTATCGTGCCGGAACAATTTCAACAGTGGCCCAAAAAACAGCGTTTGGGTATGTTCGCGGTTATTTTGAAACTAAAAATATCCTCCATTTAAAACGAAAAAGTGAAATTGAACGGATTACAAAAGCTTGTGAAGGGGTTAAAAGAACCACCGGTCAACACCCCGGGGGAATTGTTGTTATTCCTAACGAGTACCAAGTAGAAGCATTTACGCCGGTTAACTTTCCCGCAGATGATACAACATCTAGTTGGCTAACTACTCACTTTGATTTCCACGCTATTCATGATAATGTCTTAAAACTTGACATTTTAGGGCATGTTGATCCGACTGTTTTAAAAATGTTACAAGACTTAACTGGAGTTGATCCCAAAACGATTCCAACAAATGACCCCGCGGTGCTAAGCCTCTTTCAAAATTTAGATAGTTTAAAAATTAGTCCCGAAGATATTAATAATGAAAAAACCGGGGCGATTGGAATACCGGAATTTGGGACTGGTTTTGTTCGCAAGATGTTATTAGATACGAAACCATCATCGTTTGCAGACTTAGTCCAAGTTTCGGGGTTATCCCATGGGACTGATGTTTGAATTGGTAATGCCCAAGATTTAATTAAAAACCATAATATTACAATTTCCCAAGTTATTGGTTGTCGGGATGACATTATGGTTAACTTAATTTATAAAGGGTTACCCGCAAAAAGTGCTTTTAAAATTATGGAAGATGTCCGCAAAGGTCGTGGCTTAACTCCGGAGCACGTTGCGTTAATGAAAGAACATAATGTTGAACAATGATATATTGATTCATGTAATAAAATTAAGTACATGTTCCCCAAAGCACATGCCACAGCGTATGTTTTAATGGCGTGAAGAATTGCCTGGTTTAAAATTAATTACCCAGTTGAATATTATGCCACTTATTTTTCAACCCGCCCGGATGTGTTTGACATTAAAACAATTTTAAAAGGAAAAGCTACCATCCAAAATGTTTTACGCGACATTCAAACGCGCTTAGAATCAAAAGACTTTAATATGGTTAATAAACCTTCGCAAAAAGAAAAAGATCTAATTCCTGTTTATGAGGTTGCCTTAGAAATGTATGCCCGGGGCATTAAAATGAAAAATATTGATTTACAAACTAGTGATGTAAAGAATTTCAAAGTTATTGTTGAAAATGGTGAGAAAATAATTTTACCACCATTTGCGGCAATTGATGGTTTGGGTGAAGCAGTTGGCGAAAGTATTGTTTCAGCTCGCAATACTAAACAATTTATTTCAATTAATGATTTACAAAAACGAACTAATATTACCAAAGCCCATATGCAAGCTTTTGAAGAACTAGGAATCTTAAATCATCTCTCAGAGGATGATCAAATAACATTTAATTTTTAAAAATAAAAAAGTACTTCTCAAATTATTAGGAAGTACTTTTTAGATTATGATTGTCAGTTTGTTTTAGTTTAATTTTTCGTTTGGGAATTATGAGTACCGATGCTAAACTAACCACTAAACTACTAAAAGTTAATCAATTAGTGGTTGTTACTTCTAATTGGTAGGAACTAGTAAAGATAGTAAAGGAAACTATTTTAAAAATGACGGCGGGTATAATGAGAATTTCACTTATTATAATACTAACTAGTAAACTTCAAAAGTGAATTTTTTTCAGGGGTCTATTTTTAATTAAAAGATAAAGCAAATAACTATTTAAACTAGTAATTAAGATAAAGAATAAAAATATTAAAGTGGTATATAAAATTTCTCAATTTGAAATAATCATTAGTTCACCAACTTTCCATATTTTTGGTAGTAATGTGGACTATTAGGATTAAAGGATGCAAATTGATAACCTTTTTCTTTTAAAATCCGAACTAATTCGGGAAGCCATAATTTTGCATAGTTACGAGTATGGCAGACAAAAATCTGACCTGGGCGGAGATGCGATAAATATTCTTGCAAGATTTTATTTTTTCCTGAACGTTCTTCATTATAATCAGTTCCTAAATAGCCGCGAATGAAATACTTATTGTTAGTTTTTTGTCCGATATAATCCATCCCATTAAAATATTGTAAATATGCAAATCGTGTAGGGACTAGTTCAGGAGTAATTGTCATCTTTAAAATATTTTGATAGATTTTTTGTAATAACTTATATGTATGGTTTAGTTCTTGGACCGCTAATTTTTGGCGGTTAAGATAATTAAGATGGGAATAAGTATGACTCCCAATCCACGAATAACTTGGTCCAGTTAAAATTCTTCGTTGGAGTGCTAAATATTTATTCGCAATGTTGGGGTCTTTATTATAAAGACGGTGATCAATATTCTGTCCAATTTGAAAAAACATCCCACTAACTTTTTCTTTTTCTAAAATATCAAGAATTGCATTGTCGGCACTAGCTTCAGGCCCATCATCAAAGGTTAACATTACTACTTTTTGTTTAGTATTAACCCGATTTACCTCGTAATTATATATTTTGTGAGTGTTAACTAAAATATTTAAAATTAAGATAAATATTGTTAAAGTACTAATAGTTAAAAGTAGTAAAATTTTAATTTTTACTTTCATTGAATTTTCCTCTCGTTTTTTCTTTGTGAAAGTATTATATATGATTTTTCGATAATAATTAATTATTTAATGCTAATTTTAATAAAAAAGATGACTTATTAACGCCACAAATTATTGGGATCTAAGATATAATTAATGTAAAGAAACTGGAAGTGATCAAATGAAAGAAATTAAATCAGGTTTTGTCGCAATTGTTGGTCGCCCCAATGTTGGGAAGTCAACTTTATTAAATACCATCTTACATAATAAAGTAGCAATTGTTACTCCCAAAGCACAAACAACAAGAAACCGAATTCAAGGGATTTATAATGATAAGGACAGTCAAATTGTTTTTATGGATACCCCCGGGGTTCATAAGGCAAAACATGAAATGGGTAAGTTTATGAATAAAGTAGCCTTATCATCAACTAAATCAGCGGATATTATTTTATTTTTATCTCCTGCCAATGAAAGAATTGGTGATAATGACCAGTATATTTTAAAAGCAATTCAAGAACGGAATGTGCCAATAATTTTAGTTATTACCAAATCAGATTTAGTTAAAAAAGATGACTTGGTTCTTAAAATTGCCGAATGAAATAAGTTAGCTAAATTTCATGAAGTAATCCCCATTTCTAGTCTCCAAAATGAAAATATTCCCCAATTATTAACCTTAATTAAATCTAATTTACAACCAGGTCCGCAATATTATCCCGATGATGTTTTAACCGACCAACCCGAAAAATTCTTAATCCGAGAAATTATTCGTGAAAAGATTTTGTTATTAACTGAAGAAGAAATTCCCCATAGTGTTGCAATCTTAATCGATCAGTTGGAAGAACAAGATAATTTATTAAAAATTATGGCATCAATTTGTGTTGAAAGAACTTCCCAAAAGGGAATTATTATTGGGAAACAAGGTAAAATGATTAAAGAAATTGGCACTAAAGCGCGCTTAGAATTAGAACAAATTTTAAATACCAAAATCTTTTTGGAATTATTTGTGAAAGTGGTGGAAAAATGGCGGGAAAAAGCATCAATGATAGCCAAATTAGGGTATAACAAAGAAAGTTATTAGGTTTGAATGGTTAGTCAAACTGTTGGCATTGTTATTAATACGCGGGATTATCATGATTTTGACCAAATTATCACCATTTTTTCCTTAGGTTATGGGAAGATCTCTTTTTATGCCCCAGGCGTAAAAAAGAATAATTCAAAAAATAAATATTCTTTACAATTATTTTGTGAGTCAGAATTTGAATTATTCTTAAGTTATCACGATGATAAATTAAGTAAATTAAAAACCGGGAATTTATTAACATCTCGTTTATTCCTCGCTAATAATTATAATGATTATTTATTAGGAGTATTAGTCTGTGAAATTACGGACCAGGCTTTTGAACCCCGGGATAGTAATCCTCAATATTATTATCTTCTAAAACAAACATTAAATTATTTAACTTCTGCTGAGGATAATTTAATTGCTGTGGTGATGTTAATGTTTTATAGTTTCCGCTTTTTTGGGGTGCAATGGAAGTTATTAGCTTGTGCTCGCTGTTTTAGTAAAAAAAATATTAAAACAATTAGTTTTAGTGAAGAGGGTTTAATTTGTAAAAACTGCTGGCGCCCTGGTGAAGTGGTGTTGCAAGTCGATTTAATTAAAGATATTATGCAATGACAAACTTTTGAACAGATTAATTTTAATACCTTAGTTAAGTATAAAACTAATAATGAAATTCTTCTTTTGTTTCGGATGCTTTGTGAATACTACCAAGATAAAATTGGTTTATTTTCTTACAGTATTTTCGAAATGAAGAAAAAATCGATTTATTTTAAATAATAACATAGTATAATAATTTTTAGAGTAATACTTTATATAACAGAGAGGAAAAGAAAAATTAATGAAATATTCTTTAGAAGAAGTTGTTAATCATTTAAAAACCCAAGGATTTGTTTTTCAAGGGAGCGAAATTTATGGTGGTTTAGCAAACACCTGAGATTTTGGACCATTAGGAGTTGAAGTTGAACGGAATTTAAAAAGTCTATGGTGAGATTTTTTTATTACAAAATCAAAATTTAATGTTGGTTTAGATAGCGCAATTTTAATGAATAATAATGTCTGAAAAGCATCGGGACATTTAGGGCATTTTTCTGATCCATTATTAGATTGTAAAAATTGTAAAGCCCGTATGCGCGCTGACAAATTAATTGAGGAAGCCTATCCGGAGATTAATCCCGGGGGGTGAACTAATGAGGAATTATCTGCTTTTATTGAAGAAAAACAGATTTTATGCCCGATTTGTCATGCCCATGATTTTACTCCCATTCGTCAGTTTGAATTAATGTTTAAAACTAATCAGGGTGTGTTACAAGATGAAAAATCAGTTGTTTATTTACGCCCCGAAACCGCTCAGGGGATTTTTGTTAACTTTAAAAATATTCAGCGTTCTTTACGCAAGAAATTACCCTTTGGGGTTGGTCAAATTGGGAAGTCATTTCGGAATGAAATTACCCCTGGAAACTTCATTTTCCGGACTCGTGAATTTGAACAAATGGAATTAGAATTTTTCTTTGATCCGCAGGATAAAACTGACTGGTTTGAATATTGACTAAACCAAGTTAAATTATTCTTGCAAAAAATTGGTTTACAACAACAAAACTATGTTTTGCGTGAACATGATCCTAAAGAATTAGCTCATTATGCAAAACGAACAGTTGATGTTGAATATAAGTTTCCTTTTGGTCAAGGGGAATTATGAGGAATTGCCAACCGAACTGATTTTGACTTAAAACGTCATAGTGAATTTTCAAAACAAGATTTATCATATTTAAACCAAGAAACTAATACCAAGGTATTTCCTTATGTAATTGAACCATCAGTTGGGGTTGGCCGTTTAATGTTAGCCTTATTATATGATGCTTATTGTGTGGAAACCATTAATGATAATGATACCCGGGTGGTATTAAAATTAAATCCCCATTTAGCACCATATCAAATTGCGGTTATTCCGTTAAGTAAGCAATTAAATGACCATGCTTACCAATTATATGAAGAATTATTACAAAAATATCATTGTATTTATGATGAAACGGGAAATATTGGGAAGCGTTATCGCCGCCAGGATGCGATTGGAACACCATATTGTGTTACTTTTGATTTTGATAGTTTAGAAGATCAGAAAGTTACGGTCCGTGATCGTGATACAACAGAACAAACAAGAATTGAGATTAGTAAATTATCAGCATATTTCGATAAGTTATTAAAGAAATAATTTTAAAAGGAGGGATGCTTATGGCGTTAGTCAGTAATGAAAAAATTGATTTAATTCGCTCAAAAGTTGATATTGTGGCAATTATTTCGCAATATTTAAAACTAGAAAAGCGGGGACGAAATTACTGAGCAGTATGTCCTTTTCACCAAGATTCACATCCTTCGATGAGTATTTCTCCCGAAAAGCAAATTTATCGTTGTTTTGCTTGTTCTGCGGGGGGGAATGTCTTTACTTTTTTACAAGAATATAAAAATATTCCTTTTGTTGAGGTTTTAAAAGAATTAACCGCTGTGGCTGGAGTTTCTTTAACAGAACTTGATAACTATCAAGTTAAATCACGTTATGATGACCTTGACAAAAAAATTTTTGCTTTGAATGAAGTTGTTAAAACTTATTTTATTAATAATTTAAATACTAAAAAAGGGCAACCGGCGCGCGAATACTTAACAAATCGCCATATTGATCACCACCAAATTGAAGAATTTATGATTGGTTATGCGGACAACACGCCTGATAGTTTGTACCAATTCTTGCTACAAAAAGGTTATCATATTAATGATATGGAAGCTGCTGGAGTAGTTACCATTAAAAATGGCAAAGTTTATGATTATTTTAATAACCGGGTGATGTTTCCGATTTTAGATGATGAAAGTAATTTGATTGGTTTTTCGGGACGAGTTTTAACAAATACTGATAATCAAGTGAAGTATTTGAATACCCCCGAAACAAAAGTTTTTAAAAAAGAACAATTAATGTATAACATTCAAAGGGCAAAACTAGAAGCCCGGAAATTAGGTTATATGATTTTATTAGAAGGCTATATGGATGTTATTAGTTTAACCAAGATCGATATTAAAAATACCGTGGCTTTAATGGGAACTAATTTAAGTTCATATCATCTGCAAGCCTTAAAGAAAATTACCAATGAATGTTTAATCTTTTTAGATGGTGATACTCCGGGGGTAAAGGCAAGTTTAAAAGCCGCGGGTAAATTATTAGCTAATAATTTTAAGGTTAAGATTGTTAATAATGAAACCAACCAGGATCCCGATGAATTAGTTAATAGTGGGCAGGCTGCTGTTATTAGTACTATGATTGCAAAAGCAACCCACCCAGTTAGTTTCGCAATTAATTATTATCATTCGCGTTTCAATTTAACTGATGGTAATGAACTCCAAGAATTTATTAATATTGTGGGGCCTTTGATTAAAGCAACCGATAATGCGCTTGAACAAGAATTATATATTAATAATTTAGCCCAAGTCACTAACATTGGCAAAGAAACTTTAATTAGTCAAATTAATAATCTTAAAGCTCCTCAGCCAGCAAAGGTTCCTAAACAAACCACCACAGATTTCCCATCTCCTCAAACAATTAAGAAAACAGCCACCATACCAAAAACAGCAACTCAAAATGCGTTAGCTTATAAAATTAAAACTTTAAAACGATATTTATTAGCTGAACAACAAATGATTTTGCAATTATTAAATTCTCGAAAGGCAGCTGATTTTTATGAAAAGAAAATTAGTATTTTAAATGATAATGATAATCGGTTAATTGCTAATTATATTATTGACTATTACCATAGACATTTGGACCAAGAAAGTGTTAATATTAATATGTTGTGTGGTGAAATTAATGAGGAAAAGTTAATTAACCAATTAACAGCTATCCTCAATAGTTCACCATTTAAAACTGAATATAATACAAAAGCATTAGAAGACTATGCCATTTTAATAAATGATTTTGCAACGGAAAAAGAGATTGCAATGCTAAGGGCTAAATTAACAAAAACAACTGATATTATGGAACAACAAGTAATATCAACTGAAATTGATAAAATGAATTTAAGATTAAAATTTAAGAAGGGGTAAAAAATTATGATGTTATCAAAAAAAGAAGTTAAAAATATGAAATCATTTGAAGAATTTAAGGAATATATTAATAAATTTCTTGAAGAAAATAACAATGAAATTGAACAAGAAAAAGTATTAGAGTTAATTAATGAACATTTTGAACTAGAAGATAATGATGTCGATGAATATTTTGAAGAATTATTAGCTAATGGGGTTGAATTTAGTGATGTAAATTTAGATCCCGAAGATTTAACAGAAGATTTAGAAGATGACACACCTGTAATTAGTGATGAAAAAAGCACCAAAAAACCACGGGAAGATCGCATTAAATATAAAGTTGGCGGAATTTCTAACGAAACAAAAATTCAAGATATTATTAAAGCTTATTTCAATGTGTTAGGAACAAGCAAAATTTTAACGCGTGATGAAGAAATTAAATATGCTAAAATGCTAGAATCAAGTGATCCAGAAGAAAAAAAATATGGGCGAGAAAAACTAATTACTTCTAACTTAAAACTTGTTGTTTCTGTGGCACGAAAACATTTAAATCGTGGTTTAGATTTTTCGGATTTAATTGAAGAAGGTAATATTGGCTTAATGAAAGCAGTTGATAAGTTTGATTATACGAGAGGATTTAAATTCTCAACTTATGCCACATGATGAATTCGTCAAGCCATTACGAGAGCCATCGCTGATCAGGGTCGCACAATCCGCATTCCTGTTCATATGGTTGAAACAATTAACAAGTTAACAAGAATTGAACGCCAACTAACCCAAGAATTAGGAAGAGAACCTACTTTTGATGAAATTGCGGACCGAATGGGGCAAGGAATGACTGGGGAAAAAGTTCGCGAAATTAAACGATTATCAATTGAACCAGTGTCGTTAGAAAAACCAATTGGGGATGAAGATGATACTCATTTTGGAGATTTTGTTGATGATAAAGATATTTTTACTCCCGATGAATATGCGGAAAAAGAATCATTACGCGAAGTTATTGATGAAGTTTTTCATGAAATTTTATCAGCCCGGGAAGAAAAGGTAATTCGTATGCGCTTTGGAATTTTACCAACAAAATTACGAACTGTGCTACGCTTAGCAAAAGAATGTGAGGATGAATCATTCCCCGAACTTGTCCAAACTGTTAAAAGTTTAGATATTCATTATGATACTCCGATTGAAAAAGTCCAAAGTCGTAAAAATAAAATTATTGATAAGCACTTATCAAAATATGATTCACCAAAAACATTAGAAGAGGTTGGAAAAGAGTTTAAAGTTACCCGTGAACGGATTCGTCAAATTGAAGCCAAAACAATTCGTAAGTTTAAACCTAATCAGTCAAATTCAAAAGCAAAAGTTTTGAAGGATTTCTTTAAGGGCTAACGCAATGGAAATCTTATCAGAACGCTTATTGCTAATTGCTAAACAAGTTAATCATAATGATGTTATTTGTGATATTGGAACGGACCATGCGTTAATTCCAATTTATTTAGCAAGAGGTAATTTAATTACTAAAGCATATGCTTGTGATATTGCTGAACAACCTCTTGAGCAAGCAAAAAAAAATATTGCTAAATATAAAGTTGGTGAAGTAATTACTCCCGTGTTGGCAGATGGTTTAACGGGAGTCGTGGGCATTGCCATTGATAGTTGTATTATTTCGGGATTAGGAAGTAACACAATTTTAACAATTTTAGAACAAGATGCTGATAATATTGAGCGTTATATTCTTTGTCCCAATGATGATGCCAATTTACTTCGCCAGTGGGTCAAAACCCAGCATTACTTTTTAGAACAAGAATTAATCATGAAAGAAAATGATCTTATTTATGAAATTCTTGTTATTAATAAATCCGCTGGAAAAAAAGTTAAAAACCAAAAAGATATCATGTTTGGACCAATTTTACGTAAAGAAAATAGTGCCATTTTTAAAGAAAAGTGATTATTAAAAGTGGTTCATTTTCAAAGTTTATTGGAAAAGGTTCCTGCCAAATCAGCGAAAGCTAAAGAATTAGCCCAAAAAATTAAATTAATTAATAAGGTGATTTAAAATGCAAGCCAAAGAAATTTTTAAGATAATTGAAAAAGATTTTTCAAAAAAACTCGCTTGTAAATGAGATCCAACAGGTTATCAGTATGGCAAACCAACAACCCAAGTTAGTAAAATTTTAGTGGCCTTAGATTTAACAACCACTGTTATTAAAAAAGCGATTGCGGAAAATGTCAACTTAATAATTACCCATCATCCTTTTGTTTTTAATAAATTAAAACAAGAAAAACAAGATATTACTAAAAAACCAATTTTTCAATTGCTCGATCAATACCAAATTGTAGTTTATGCAACGCATACTAATTATGATAGTCAATTAGCAACCGGGATGAATAGTTTAATTCTCCAAAATCTAGGGTGTCAAAATATTACTAACCTAACCCATGATAATGTTACTAAACAAGGAAGATTACCAACCCCATTAAGTTACCAAGATATTATTACTAAGTTAAAAAATATTTTTCAAATTCCGGTGGTTCAACATAATATTAATGATTTGACCACAAAAATTACGACCATTGCCATTTGTACCGGGGCTGGTGGTAGTGTTATCCAGCGGTTAACTGATAAGATTGACTTGTTTATTACTGGGGAAATTAAATGAAATGAATGGTTAAAATTTGATGAACAACAAATTCCGGTTGCTTGTTTTAACCATTATATGGAAGATTATTATACTAACCATTTTAGTGAATATTTAATGGGAAAATTACCAAAAACAATTGAGATTATTCCATATCATATTAAAAACATTATTAACTATTATTAATAATGTTTTTTTATGGTAAATTTTCTAAATATTTAATAACTTCTAATTGTAGTAAGCTAGGAGTGGAAGCACCCGCGGTAACGGCCACCGTAGTAACATTTGTTAACCAGGCGGGATTAATATCATTTTTATCATTAATCCGATATGACTTAATATTAATACTTTCACCCATTTCCACTAATTTATTAGTATTATTGCTTCGTTCATCGCCAACAACTAGTAACAATTGAACTTCATTGGGATTCAGGTTTAAAACAGCGTTTTGACGTTCTAAGGTTGCATTACATAAATCATTTTTAAAAAGAATCCGCTCTTTAAAGATATTTTTTAACTTGTCAACAATTTCTTCAATATCAATTTTGGAAAGGGTGGTTTGATTAGTAACTAAAATTGGTTTAGTAGGGTCAACTTTGTTAATTATCTTATCAACATTAGCCAGGGTGGTTACCAAATGGATGCGCGGGTCAATTGACATTATTGCATTGGTTTCGGGGTGATAATCTTTCCCAATAAAAATTATTTCATAATCTTTAACCAGATATTCTTTAATTAAATCTTTGGTTGCCGTTACTCATTCACACTCAGTATCAACTAGGGTAATATTTTTGGCTTGGGCGACATCCTTAATTTTTTCATGACTACCATGTGCACTTAATACCACGACTGAATTATTAGGCAGGGTTTCTAGAATTGCCAAACGGTCTTGTTTAAAGTCATTAATCGGAATAATTCCTAAGTTGATAATTTCATTCACAACATGGTGATTATGAACTAAAAACCCCAGCATATAAATTTGTTGTCCGGGATAATTCTTGATGGCATCCTTTGCCATTTTAATTGATTTAACAACCCCAAAGCAATATCCCCGGGGCGTTACTTTAATGACATTCACTGTTTTTCACCTACTTATATATAAATTAATCATAATATAAAAAATTATAATTTAAACTTTTTTATGTTATTTTTCAAAGGAAAATTATTTAAAAAGTAAATTTTTTGTAAATTGTTTTAAAAAAAACAACTCATTTTAAGAGTTGGATTCTGATTGTTCTTTACAAAAATATAATAATTCTTCGCCTTTTCATATCGCATAGCGGTCATTTTTCTGGGAAAGATTATTTCATTTTCAAATTAAATAGTTATAATGTTTATTAATTTTAATTTCATAATGGTGAGTTACTGGTGAGAAAACAACATCTTTTTTGGCAATTAAAACTCGTAAATACTGGTTATTTGGTTCGGGAATTCTAAATAAAATTAAGCGGTCATCTTCATAATCATATTTATGATGGGGCAAAACCCGAATTGTTACTCAAGAATTATTTTTTTGTTCCATGGTTTTCCTACTCCTTTGGGTGCTGGTTCACATTCAAAAGTTCAATAATGAATAGATCGATAAAACTTTTGATAAGAAATACTAGAAAGAGTCATTGTTCATTTATATATTATGAATAAGCATTGATTTGAGTATTGAGCGCCTGATCTTATCTTTATCATTATCTATCTACATTATATGCTAAAACTAACATAAATTACTAATTTTTATCATAAATTTATTGAATGTTAAAGGTACTGGCTATTTTCTATGTTATAATAATAGCAATTAAATGAGTTGCGAACGGTTAAAATTAATAATGTAAAGGAAATTTTCAATGAAGAAGTTATTTACTGATAAGATGCTACTAATCTATCGGATTATAGGAGTTATTTTAATTTTTATTTTTTTAGTTCTTGATTTTATTTTAGTGTTAAGCACGCCGGGTGCTGACCACTTAAATTCGTATGGGGAACGCTTAAGCCATTATTATGCTTATTTTACAACCCAGTCAAATTATTTGGTTTTTGGGTATTTTGTGTTTTATTTATTTCATAAAAAGTTTAAAAATACCAAACCTGATTTTATTATCCGCTTGATGGTGACCGTCTATATTACAATGACGATGTTAGTTTTTTGATTAGGATTATTTACCCAGGGCGATATTGTCCGGGGGATGTCGGTATATGAATGAATTTCAACCGTTATTTTGCATACTGTTATTCCGGTGGCAATGATTTTAAGTTTCTGTATGACAGCTGGGGATGCTTTTTATAAATTTAGTAATCATCATAAAGCAAACTACTGAATAATTTGTTTATATCCTTTTTTATATTTAATTTGTGTGTTAGTGCGTGGCTATATTCGTCATTTAGACCACAAACCAGAAAACACTTTATTTCCCTATTTCTTTTTAGATTTTTATGCAACTAATGGGGTGGTAATGCTAGCCACTGGGAGTGTTTTAGTTTTTGTTTTATGTACATCATTTCAATACTTTTTTATTTGGGTCAATAATTTATTTTATTTTAAAAGACAAATTAAAGAACACCATCCAGAAAAAGTTAAGGAAATTAAAACAATTATTGATATTAAAAAATATCAAAAACTTGATCATAAGGGGAAAATTGCGTTAATTTTAGCGATTGTTGTTGCTTGTTTTAATATTATTTTTTCAGGTTTATACTATACCTTACGTGATGTGTGATCAAAAGTTTTAAACTATCCTTATAATAATAGTATTGTGCTAGCCTTTAGTATTATCATTATTGTTTTTAGTACCATTACGATTGTCTTTAGTATCTTGGGTTTTGCTAATTTCTATTGGGCACGGATTATTGTCGGATTCTTATCCGTTGCCTTAATTTGTTTTAACTGAATTTGAATTGTGGGACCAATTTTTGATATTGTTATTGCGTTTATTTGTTTTAATAACCCAAAATATTCCCAAGCTGATTTAGATTTATACCAAATGAAAAAGAAAACTAAAGTTGATTTAGAAAAAATTAAGTTGGATGAGTAAATTATTCCAATCTTTGACATTTTAAATGTTCAAAAAATAATAATTATAATAATTAATTGTTGATTAATTTTTCGTTATAATGAACTTGTTAATAGAGTACGAAAAGTACCTAACAAAATAATCTTTTGTTAGGTACTTTTTTATGGAAAACAAGTTTGAAGGGAACGCCAACAATGAAAAAAGATATTATATGCAATAGTTGCTGTAAAAAAATTTTAAGTTATCTCAAAAAGACTGGGCAAGAAAGTACTATCATTCTCAATAATTATGATGTTTATAAAATTAGTATTAATCAAGATTTAGATGAAACTAATTTTGATCCATTAATTATTTTTAAGTGTCGAAAAGTTTTTTTTGGTCTATTTTTAAAAGAAAATATCATCAATAATCCCCAAGATGTTGATAAAGAAACCCGTACCATTACCCTCCCAACGGGAATAGTTGTTAAAAAATTCAAAGCAAGTAATCAAATTTTACGAAAAAAACATCATCGCTTTTTATTAGCAAATTTACCTGCTTTATCTTTAACCGGGGTTAAAACTCATCTTAATTCAATAACAACCCTAGACCATAAAATTATACCTAATCCGAAAAACGAAGTGAGTTATTACCAAAAAACTATTTTAAATCAGCATAAACATTTTTTTAGAACCTTATTTTTAAAATCAAATTTACGGTTTAAAATTAGTTTTGTATTAATAATTATTTTAATAATAGGACTAGTAATTGGTGGGTGACAAATTTTTACTAGTTTAAAATCTCCGCGACCATTAGTTGACCACCGAATTAATATTTCCCAAGATGGGGGCGATTATTATAAATTAACAGCTAGCATTCAGAATACCTCATCAAAAGAATTATTATCTGCCGCTCAACATATTAATAATTTAAAACCTGAGTTGCAAAGTGCGATTAATGATACGACAACTATTTTAACAACTAGCGATTCTCTTCAATATGATGGGGGATATCACTTAATGAAAATTAATATTAATGCTAATCATTCTGAAATTTTTAAGGGAACAACTAGCATTACCATGAATATTAAAGCTACTAAGTTTGACATTTCCCAGTTAAGCGGTGACTTTACTCATGATAATCCGCTTCATATTGCTAATATTGATAATACTAGTTTATTAAATGCTCTTAAATTATTACCAAACTTAAATTCTAATTTAGCCAGTGTATTACTTGCCCAAGGGGTTCAAATTCTTAATATTAAAGGGCTAATAATTCCTGATGGGTTTGCCCACCGGATTAGTTTTACCTTGGATGCTAATAACACTAATAATTTTAAAGGACAGCTTAATTGTCAACTAAATTTAATTTCGGATAAATTTGATATTTCGCATTTAAAAAATGATTATACAACTTCTTCACCAGTTACAATTCGGGATACTAGTTTTAATAGTTTGGTATATTTAATAACTTCAATAGCAGGGATGGATCATCATTTAATTGCCGCCGCCCAGGATTCAAATATTATTTTAACTACTAAATCATCTTTGCCTGATGATGGTCAAAGTCACTTATTAAAAGTGACAATTGATGCCACAAACACTTTGGCATATAGTGGTCAGTTAACAATTATGTTAAAAGCCCAAGCTGGAAAAATGAATATCAGTAGTTTAAACCAAGATTTGATTTCTTATCCAGCTGTTAGCGAACAAAATGCTAGTCCTGAAAGTTTGCGTGATGCATTACAAAAAGTCCAGGGAATTAACCAAACAACTTTAAATGTTTTAAAAGAAAGTAACTTATTAATAACAACCTATTCTAAATTACCTAATGATGGGGCTGCTCACGAACTTGATATTACTTTAAATGCTTATCGAACTTTGGACTATACCGGAATTGCAACAATTAAACTAATGGCGAAAACAAGTAAAACTGATATTACTAATGATGGGGGAAACTATACAAATTATGGTAACATTATTAGCACGAGTGTTAATTCATCAGCGTTAATTAAGGCGTTAAAACAAATTAAACAAACTAATCCGGTAATTCTAAGTGCGATTAATGATCCTCGGGTAATTGTGAGCACAACTTCAAAACTACCCCAAGATGATCTAGCCCATGATATTGCAATTACAGTTAATGCTAACGGATCACAAGATTATATGGGAACTGCGAATATTTTAGTGTCAATGCTGGATCCCAAACCAGATATTACCAACTGAAGTCAAGACTTGACCAGTTCTCCTGTTGTGGTCGAACCAGATGTTAATCCGAAAGAACTATTTGATGCTTTAAAAAATGTGGATGGGCTAAATCCTCATTTAAAAAATATTTTAAGTTTACCAGGAATTACAATAGCAACAGAATCAAAACTAATTAATGATAATCAACCCCATAAAATTAATATTATTATTGATGCAAATAATGCTGCTAATTATAAAGGAAAAGCAACTGTAACCTTATTACTTAAAGCTAGTACAATTGACTTAAGCTATTTTAGTGGTAATTATTCGCAAGATGGTGCCTTTACCATTAAAAATACTAATCAAGATCAATTAGTGGCAGCAATCCGGGCCGATTCCAATATTAATCCAGTTTTAAAAAATGCGGTACGCGAAAAGGGGATTATTGTTTCAACCTCTAATAAGGTCCTTGCTACTGGACAAGGGATTTTGATAACTATTAAAATTGATGGAACTAATACAATTAATTATTTCAATAGTGCTATTATTAAATTAATGGTAATAATTCCTAAAAATACTTTAGTTGTTAATGTTCCCCCTGGAATGCTATCAGTAGCAAGTAAAGTTGATGAGTGGGGTATTGTTGCAGAGTATAGTAGTGAATCACCACCTTTTGCAATGATTGACTGAACTAAATATGCTGATAATTGAGATGATTTTATTCTTCAATATCCAACGATTACTGTTAGCAAAATGGTTGGTAAAATTCACGCAGATGATTTTAGTTATGACCAAACAATAACTGCTTTTGGTCCCTTGGCGGTTGATCGTGTTATTCCCCAAGATGGTAGCCAAACTTATCAAAAGATTGCTGGGTTCTATACAACTCCTTATTCAACTGGCTGTGTTGGTGCTGATATTTACATTCAATTTTGAAAAGCTGGGAATTTCATTTATGTCCAAGTTAAGTCGTATGTTATTGGTGGGGGTGCTTCTTTTTTCCATAAATATTCAACAAGTGCTCTTGATGTTAGTCAAATTAAATTTAATTAAAAGCAAGATTATTAAATTTATCTTGACTTTTTTTCTGATTTTTTGTTATTATCACTGTGAAGTAATATTAGATTATTACCCTGAGGACCGTTTATGAAATCACAAAAAACATTTATAACATACAACTCAGTTTTACAAGCCGGTTTATGCTGGAATTTCATTTTTGTCATTGCTAGTTTTTTGGTGTCCCTAATTTTTGGGGTTTTATTATTAATTAATTTTAATAATCATTTTGGAACCACGGGGCAGATTATTACAACAGGCATTATCTTGCTAATCCTAGCAATCGGTTGTTTGTTATTATTAATTTTTCCAAGTTTAATGGTAGGAATCACCACAACCTTACCCCACTGGTTAAAGATTTTAACGGGGGTTATTGCTCTGCTATGAGTAGTATTTCCCGGAGTGATGATTTTAACAGGCAAAGTTAATCCTGATAGTAGTAACTATAATAAACAACAACAAAACTTTAAAAAAGCACGCACGTGAATGATCGCAACAACACCAATTATTACTTTGGTTACTGTTAGTTTAGGGTTAACATGATGTTTACCAATGATTGAAAATTTAAAACTTAAAATTATTAGTCAGGACTATGTTAGTGATACCTTTGGGATGCTTACTTTTCTTTTAATTAATCCAATTGCGGGATGGTTAATATTAGCGAATAATTAAATTAACTATTTTTCAAAAAAAGTGTTAAAAAAAATATTTTTTTGCACATAACACTTTTTTTTTTTTTTTTAGTCTATATAATGATACTTGTTTAGTAAAAATGGACAGCATTTTTCTAATTTAAACAAAAGGAGAAAAAACATGAAGAAATCAATTTGAGCTTTATTTTTTAGTTCATTTTTAGTTTTACCATTAGCTAGTATTATTAACTTTTTTGTTAATGCTGATCTTAATAATACTAATGATTTAAGCCAAATTGTTAACCCTAGTCGGGGATGACCAGCAAAAAATAAAAATCAACTTCGAATTTGAGAGTTTTTATATGATGATACCCAGCAAAAGATTGTAGCAGTTAATAATAAGATTTTAAATAATTTTTATGCTTTCTATAATAATGAATACCAAAAGTATAAACCAACTGCTCCTGAACATGCTGGACAACCAGGTTATGATGAAATTGGGATTCCCAATGATGTTATTAATAATTATATTAAAAATAAAATTATTTTGTCGTATGATATGCAAGTTTTTAGTGCCCTAAGTTTGCGCTCGTATTACATTGAATTATCAATTAATAAAATTAACGACCCCACAAATAATACTATTAATCCAAATGAATATTTAAGTTTATGAGTGATGAAGTATTTTACGGCCGGGATTTATTATCAATGAGCAAAAATTTGGGTGCCTGATTTAGGGCGAACTGTTGAAAAGCCAATTGATATTGATTTCTATACTTTTGGTTCATTAGTCAAACAAGACAGCGATGGTAATCCAATCTGAAGTGAGGGACCAGATGAAGCTGCTGCTGCGAAGGTTAAACCGTTATTAAAATTAGACCCTATTATGAATAAACTAATTAATACTATCTATGATGAATTATTTTTGAACTAATAAAAGATGTTAATAGGAGCGACAATTAGATGATTATTTTAGAGAATATTAGTAAAAGTTATGGTAAGAATGAAGTCTTGAAAAATATTAATTTAAAAATTGCTGATTCCGAATCAGTTGCCATTTTAGGATCAAATGGGAGTGGAAAAACCACTCTTGTTGAAATTATTTCTGGGGTTTTAAAACCTAATAATGGTCAAGTTTATTTTGTTGATCAGAATAATGAGAAAGTCCATAAAAAAATCGGGGTTCAATTTCAAGATGGTTATTGACCAGCGGGGACAACACCACTAGATTTAATTAAATTTTATAAAGGGCGGGGTTATTTAACCACAACGGAAGGACAACAGTTAATTGATGCTTTTGAATTAAAAAATATTTTAAAAAAAGATATTGCTTCCTTATCCGGAGGACAACGCCAACGTTTTAATTGTTTTTTATCAATTTTAAATGATCCCGAAATTTTAGTGTTAGATGAATTAATTACGGGACTAGATTTAAAGATGCAAATTAAACTTGTTAATTTTTTCAAAGAATGGAAACAATTAAAGAAGATTAATTTATTAATTGTTTCGCATACTCCTGAAGAAGTTGAGATGTTGTGTGACCGGGTAATAATTTTAAAAGATGGCCTTGTTTATCTCGACCAAAATATTACCACGATTTTACAAGAATTTGGGACCTTGCGGAAAATGTTAATTAAATATTTTGAAGAAGAGGTTGGCTATGAAGATTAATTTTCTTGAACATTGAAAACCAACATTTTCAAAACTTAATAAAACAGCTAGTTTACTCTTCAAAGTAATTTTTACTAATCCGCGTACCTATATTTTTGTTTTTATTTTTTCTGGTCTATTGTCAATTCTATGTTCATGGTTATGAAATACTTACAGTTTTTTTGTCATTCTGCCACCCATTTTAATTAACTTTTTATCAATCTCAGTTTTTGTTGCTAGTTTTTACTTAGGATTATATTTAGTGGAATGACGAAGAAAGCAGTTTTTAAAAAAAATTAAATTAATTAATTTACATCAATATCATATTATTATAGTAGTCTTTCTATTAAATGTTGCGTTAACTAGTATCTCGGTTTTAATTAATATTATTTTATATAATATTTATTCGTTAATTCCAATTTTTAATTTCCATTTACCATTGCTTTCTAATATTAGAGCATTTGTGTGGGTTCTTTATATTATCGGAATGATAATGTTAACTTTTTTCTTAACCTTATTATATGTGTGAATGGCCACCGCTATTTCCAACCGAAATTGGTCATTTGCCACCCTAACTATTGTCACTTTATTTTTATTAATCTTTTCAGATGTTATTTTACAACCAACAATTACGAATAAGATGTGGCCATTTATTATTCTGGGCTATCTATGTCCAACCAAATATTTTATTTGATTTAACATGTTATTTACTTCCTACCAATTTTTAGACCCGCTTGGAATTAGCCAAATTATTCAAGATTTTAATCAAGTCTCGTTTATTGTTTTTAACCAAGTGTGAGAACCCTTTCTGGGGATTGTTGTTTTTATTGGTATTTTTAGTTATTTAGCACCCAAATATTTTACCTGGGGAATGAAAGGATAAGAGTAGATGCGAAAATTATGAATTTGTTTAAGTTTAACAACAATAATTACCTTACCATCAATGTTATTAACATCATGTTCAATTGGTAGTGTTAGTGGTAACCAATATCTAAATAGTCTGCCAAATTTTGACTGGGCTAGTGATGAGTATGGGGATGGAATTGCTTTTAATAATATTGATCAACATAATATGTTAGCTAATTCTCCGCACCAAGTACCACTTGGTAATATTACTCCTATGCACGAGGGGCGATATTTGGATTATTCCAAATTTAGTACTGGTTTTCAGTGAAACCAAAATATTAAAAAACAAGCAGTAACCGGGGTGCCACTTAATAAAGGGTTTATGCCAAATGGGAACTATGCCCAAGATTTTGGTGTTACTTCTTTAGCACAAAGATATTTACGTCTTAATTCAATTTTGGATTGAAACCCTGCCACTGACTATGATGCCAAATATAATCGGAGTGTTATTCCTTTGCAACCGCGAAAATACGTGGCGACTTATAATTCCTCAGAACAAAATGAAAATATTAAGTATAACCAATTAGGCTTTTCATCGCGTAAACACCGTACTTTTGACAACACCATTGTGGGAACCAAAAATCCGTTTGAAAATACTAATTTAAATTGACAGTATATTAATGAATATGTTAACTGGTCGGGATCATGGTTTGAAGGACCAATTGTGCCACCACCTGCTGATGTAATTGATGCGGCCCATGTTAACGGGACACCTATTTTTGGAAATGTTTTTTTAGATGGTTATCACGGGTTAACAAGAGAAATGCTGAAAGATTTTTTAGCGCAAAATAGTGATGGTAGTTATAAAATTGTTGATATTTTAATTAACTTAGCCAAATATAATGGCTTTGATGGGTGGTTTATTAATAATGAAGCAAATGGGGCTGCGCCGAATGGTTCAATTTTAGACTATAATACAATGTATGAAATTATCAAAGAATTTAATTATAAAGTTGCTACTGCTAGTGATCCAAATATTAAAAAATTAAAAGTAATTTATTATCGTAATGATGCCACTGTGTCAAAGGGGAGTCATGGTTATGATGACCAAGAAACAATTAAAATGACAACGAGTGGTTATCAAAAACCAAATGGTGAAATTACTCCAACTGAAATTCAATTAAATTTTGGGGAGATCCCTGATAAAACAGTTGATTTCTTAAAAGACAATCCTAATTATCATCCTAGTGATTTACACACTATGGTTGATGAAGGGGCTAATCCAAAATATTTTGGGACCTATAATTTTCGTCAATTAGCTTACCAAGAACAGTTACGTCCCCCGGGAAAACCTTCTTATAATAAGGATGTCTATACTAGTTTTTCAACTTATTTAGATGCGGGGGCAGGAACTTTTGGGACAGATGCTTATAATTGAGCAAAGGCCAACGGTGTTAATAATCCTATCCGAGCCTATTTATTTGCTACTCAAGTTACTAACTTATTTAATACCATTCAATTTTCCGGAACTAACACTTTTATTAGTAGTAATGATGAAGGTTTACAATCAAACCGGTTTTTAAATGATTATCAAGGATTAAATCCTAGTGGTTCTTACCAACGAGCAGCATTTATTTCCGACCCCCGAATTAAAGCTGCTAATAAAGGAAAGGTTGATCCCTTTGTTGAACAAAAAATCTATGATTACCAAGGTCATGGTGGTTATAATTCTTCTAGTTATGGAATTGGTAGTTTAGTCAAAGAACAAACAACTTTATTTGATGAAGACCAAATTTTAAATAAACAAACTAACTTTTCAACGGGGAGTGGTGTGCAGTTTGTTGAACGTGACCAAAATGGCCAGCCAATTGTTGCTAATAATTATCCGTGAACTAATAAAAGACTAACTGATATCTTACCAACTTACCAATGGAAAATTTATGATGAATCTCAACGCGATAAACCATTAAATATTAATGCCCTAAGTGGTTTTTATGATTATGATACAGTCTACCAAAAGGGTAATTCGATTGCGATTGGTAGTGGTTTTAATAAAAATGGGGAAGTTTTACCAGCTCAATGAGATAATAGCAAGGTATATGACTGGGATATTTTAGGAACTAATTTAATTAGTAATAACCACCAAGTTAGTTTTGTTTATTATGATGGGTCAAATAATAATACTAATGCGACCGTAAACTTCTGGGTAACTACTACTGACCAACAAACAATGCTGCCGACTAGTCAAAGTATTACTCCGGATCATAGTGAAAAATTACCCGGAGGATGAGTAAAAATTGATTTAAACTTAAATAAATTAAGCAATATTAGTTCAAGCAATCGCATTGCTAAAATTGGTTTGCAAATTAAACCACAGACTGATAAGTTTAAATTTAATGTTGGTCAATTTACAATTACTACCCCATCAACTAATAATAACAATAATAATCCTCCTCAGGAAATTAAGAATCCTAGTGCGGAATATGTTATTAACCGGATGGTTAATAATAAGGAGTTATATAATATTCGGTTTGGGTGAGAAAGTACCTACACAACTAATTTAGACTATTATGCAATTTATTATCTTTATGAAGGTAAGTGGTATCGAATTGGTGAAACTACCCAAAATTATTATTTTGTGAAAGACTTACAAAGCACTGGCCACCAGATTACCTTAATGATTAAACCAGTTTTACAAAATAATTTATCCCAACCAGGGTATGTGATCAATGTTAATGTTTAGGAGGTCTTATGAAAATAAAAACACAACACCAAATGTTTAATCGTTGTATTAACTATATCTTTAAGTCTGTTTTAAAAACGACCAGAACTTATATTTATATGTTAATTGCCCCAATTGTTTTAATGACCCTGGTTTATTTTTTATGGTACCAAAGTATTTTAAAAAATAGTCGTTATATTTTAATTACGGCTTTTACATTATTACCCAGCTTATTTTTATTATTTTTAGTATCATATATTATTTGTGAATGACGAGATTCGGTTTTTATTAAACAACTAAAAAATTTTGGGATTAGTCGGTTCCAATTTATTAGTGCTTTATTAATTGTTTTGTTTACAACTAATTTTATAGCGGTGTTATTAGTCATTGGTTATTTATTTTTCTTAGATTCCTTTCGTCATCCTCATATTGTGCAAATTTGATTATTGCAAATGCACGCGGTTGACCAGTGATTGGGAGTTATTTTTGGTATTATTTTAAATATTCTAGTGGTATTCTTCCTATCTTTATTAGTTTCAGGAGCGTTAAAAAATATTTACTTAGTGCAGTCAATTAATATCTTAATTTTAGTGCTCTTTCTTTTCTTTGGTGATTTTTTTATCGACTTAGGATATGCGACAAGTAAAGCGGCAATTGTAGTTGGTTATTTTATTCCGCAAAAATATCTAACCTGAATTGTCTATATGTTTTATACCCAAAGTGAAATTAATAGTTATGGTTTTTTTCTAATTGTCCCAGCTATTGACCGCAATTTATCATTTTTATCAATTTACCAACCAATTTTTGGAACCCTAATTTTTCTGGGACTCTTTAGTGTTAGTTCCTACTTTGCTTTCTTAATGGGAACGAAGCGTTAAGATTATTAATAATTTTGAACAATTTTAATTTTTAAGATTAGTAAAAGAAGTTAATTTTGCTAGCGATATAATTAAACCAAGAATAATAAAATAATAATTTTATTAAAAGGAGGAAGCCCAATGAAACACTTATTAGTTTTATGCGGAGTAATTGGTTTAACAACACCGCTAGGAAGTTTAATCACTAATAATGGAGAAGATGTTCATACTGCAACTCTCGCTCCGGATGGTAAAAACTATCTTACTCCTGATTACTATGGAATAACTGTTCGCTTATTTATTAATCATCAAACATGGGGAACAATGTGAAATGAATACTATCAGGATTTTAATATTAAACCACCATTTGAAATTGCTAATGACTATGCTAATATTATTAGCAAATTTCCCCATGCCGCTACGATCCAGCCGAATATTACAACCTACCAACGTTTGGCAATGATTGCATATTTAAATGCTTATCAAATTCAAAGTATTAATGCGAAGGGAACCAAAGGTGTTAATATTTTAATTGGAATTTTTGACACCGATTATCGCTTAGATAGTATTACCTTACAATAACCTAAAAAAAATAAATTCTAGTAAGAATTTATTTTTTAATTAATTAAATATTTAAATAATAAGTATCATGGTCTTTAAAATTATAAAATATTAAAGTATTGTCAATTTTTCCTAATCCAATCCCCGGGATTTTTAAATCAGTTGTCTTCCCATCAGCAGATAATAAATATAATTTTTGATCATTAGTTGTAAAAGTTAAGTAATTATTATCTATTATAGTATAGGTTGTGAAAGTATAATTGATTTTTATTACTTGCCCACTTGGTGTTATTAATGAACTTGGATCAAATAAAAGAACTTTATTTTGGTCCCAGTATTGTGGGGTATTTCCCAGGCACGGTAGACTAGTCAATCCACCATTTTGGTCAAGTTCATAGATTTTACTATCGCTTGTTGATACTAAAATTTTATTTGTTGTATATTTCGATAATGAATCAATTTTGATTTGGGTAATCGGAGTTAAACTAATGTTATTATTATTTATTTTTAGCAATGCATGGGTATTATTCAAGGTGGTAAGTACCCCTCAATGTTCATTTGCCATTGTTACATAGTCCCCAGCATATGCAATTGGCGTTACTTGTTTAGTTTGAACATTAATAATTTCTGAATTTTTAAGTGATTGTCCGGGTAAAGTGGGATTATTTAAATATAAGTTATCCGTTATTTTATAAAAATTACTTGATGGGTGATGTCATTTTGTAATTTTACCGTTTTCATTAATAAGATAAGTGTTACCATCACTAACGGTATATAATGCGGTGGTTGCGTTTAAAATAATTAAATTAGAATCAAAACTAAAAGGAATGTCTAGCTTTTGTTTTGTTCCGGTTGTTGTTATTAAATAATAGGCATTTGGTGTCACCACGATTCCCTGGTGAGCATTAAAAGGCAAGAAGAAGTTAGGGTTAACTGCTCCCTGACCAATTTTTAAATTTAAATCAATAAATTTATTATTTTTAGCAATTAGATAAATTTCATTCGTTTTTGCTTCGGCCCCAATCGCGAAGTGACTATTTGGTCAAGTGTTAACGTATTTAAATGTTTTATCTAATTTAACTGGTTGATAATTTGTTACTTTTGTTATATGTTGATAATCATTGTTCTTCATAAGATCAAAACCATTGATACTACTAGTAGCAATTACTAGTGGACATAATAATGTTAATAATTTTTTCATTATTTATTCCTCCTAATGAATCCGTTCCCGTAGTTAATATTCTTAATAGTTGGATTTAAAAGTAACAGAATATATAATTTTTTCAATTAAAATATAACACATTTTAAGAATTGAAAGTTTTATTATTTTTAAACAAAAAAATAGACAAAAAAATAGATAAGGATTATTTTTTAAGTAGTTAAAAATTAGTAAAATTATTTATTTTTTATAATATTTTGTTGACTTTTAAATTGTTTGTTTGTTAATATCTAAGTTAGATAATTTAATAGAATAGGCGAGAAACATATTGGTATTAAAATTATCAAGAGATTAAAATTAGTTTTTAAAGAGGTAGTTTAATAATTAATTTTAGTCTAATCTTATATTTATTTACATTATTTTATATATGAAGATATTAATTTATTAAGAATATTTTAGGAAGGTATTAATGATATGAAGAAATTATTATCATTTTTTAGTGTGCTTAGTTTAGTAACGATAAGTACAGCTAATATTGTTGCATGTAGTTCTAGTGAGAATTCAAGTGTAACTCAAAATAAACAAAAAATAACACCTGAAAACTTAGATAAGTTTTTCTCATCACATATGACATGAGATTTTAAAGATCAATTCTTTTTTAAAGATATAAATGAACAAACAAAAGATGAAAGTATTAAATTTTATGGTTCTATTGAATCTATGCTTGTATATTTATTATCTAATATGATAGAGCAAGAATTTAATATTATGTTTAATTATAAAAAATCTGTTTTTTTCTTTTTAGCTAATTTTGATAATTCTGGTTTTTTTGATAGTTATGGGATTTCAATTGATGAATTATATAAATTATCTTTTTCTGTAATTGTTAGTTCTAAAAATAATCAAAATGAGTGGATTTATAAAAAAAATAATTTAGTTTTTAATTTTCAAGAAACGAATATTTATTCAAAAAAAGATTGGCTAAAAGAGTTTATTATTTTTTGTATGAATATAAAGACCATTATGTGAGTTAATAAAACAAGTAATATTCAAGTATTTGATGTACCTATTGATGATTCAAATTCTAAAATTAATGAATATAAAAAAGAAAACTCTAAATATGCAATTAATTATGCTACAGAAAACTTAAATTTAAGTTTTAGTGGTAATAAAAATATTAATGATTTGTCTTCTTTTTATGAAGATTATAAAATTTTATTTAAAATAAAAAATTATAAATATATCTATGAAGAAAGTGAAGATACAAATATTATTTATTTTAATTCGGATTTTATTGCTTATTTTGAAAATAATTCAAATGTTTCTTTTTCGACTAATTCAAATTTTGCGGTTTTTTTAAATGATGAAATTTAAATTTTTAAATTCAAAAAGAAACATTTCAATATTTTCTGCTATTTGTGTATTGTCTGTTACGACTATAGTAGCTACGGTTTCAACAGTGATAGCGCATAATAAAGTTAAGGATAAAGTATATTATAAGTTTGATGGGAAAGTGTTTAATTCAAATCAAGAGATTATGGATTATGCCAATTCAAAAGCCCAAAAAGTATCTTATACTACGGAAAACAATTATTTTACTTATAATGATAAGAGTTATGGCATTGATGAAAATTTAAAATTAAAATCAGATTTATTAACTGCTAATCCATTAAAAGAAGTTAAAACATATCGTAATCCTGCACAATATATAATTAATAGTGCTAGTGAAGTTTCAAATCAAGTTTTAACTAATACTAATGAAAAATTAGGAGTTATTTATAAAGGAAAAGATGGTAATGCTTATCTAAATAAAGATGAAGCAATTAAAACTTATGAAGATTATCAAAAGGTTTATAAATTAGGAAACATTAATGACTCAAGTACTGCCAGTGTTGAATTTAATAATAAGTATGAAGCAATTCAGTATTTAGAAAATGTTGTGAAACCAAACATTAACGAAAATAATAAAACTAGTTGCTATCAAATGGCAGGGGCATGTTTAACAAGAGATCAAATTTCTGATTGAATTAAATCAACAACTGATATTGAATATGACTATAATGGTTATAAATTTAGTCGGTTACATCATCCTGATCTTTCACAAATGAAATTAACTGATGAAGATAAGGCAATTAATATTAGAGAATATAAAGATTTTAAAAATAGTTTTTAGTTTGATATTCTTAAGAAGCCACCACTAGGAGTATAGTTTTTTTTTTTTTTTTTGTAATTAATTAAAATTTGGAAAAAATATTTATTTTTTTATAAAATTTTGTTGACTTTAATTGTCTGTTTGTTAATATCTAAGTTAGATAATTTAATAGTGGACGAGAAACATATTGACATTTAAATTATCAGGAGATTAAAATTAGTTTTTAAAGAGGGTAGTTTAATAATTAATTTTAATCTAATCTTATATTTATTTACATTATTTTTATATATAAAGATATTAATTTTTTAAGAATATTTTAGAAAGGTATTAATGATATGAAGAAATTATTATCATTTTTTAGTGTGCTTAGTTTAGTAACGATAAGTACAGCTAATATTGTTGCATGTAGTTCTAATGAAAGTTCAAGCGCAGCTCAAAATAAACAAAAATTTACAACAGAAACCTTAGATAAGTTTTTCTCATCACATATGGCATGAGATTTTAAAGATCAATTCTTTTTTAAGAATAAAAGTGAACAAACAGATGAAGAAAATGATAGATTTAGTTTTTTTTCGCGAGGTTTAATGACAGATAATTTATTTACTTTAATTAAAAATAAATTTGATAATTTATTTGAATATAACCAGAAAGATTATTGGTTTTCAATTCTTTTTCAAAATGATAAAATTTTTGACAAATCAGGTATTATAGTTAATAATTTATATAAAATACCTTTTGATGTAGTTGTAACTCCAAAAGATGAATCATGGTCTTATCGGAAAGATAATCTTATATTAAATTTTGAAGAAACTAAGATGTATTCTAAGCAAGTTTGGTTAGAAAAATTTATTAAGCATTATACAGAAAATAGTATAGAAAGAAAAACACCTGTAACAAATTTACATAATTTTAATCAGTTATTTCTTATGAGTATTATGGAATCAACAAGTAATTTAAATAAATACAAAGAAAACAATTCTACTTATGTAATGGAACATGTATCAGAAGAATTAACTAATCTTTTTAGCGGAGAAAAAGATTTTCCTGATACACTTTGATTATATGAAGATTACAAAATAAATTTTAATATTAAGAATTACCAGTATCTTAGTGATGATTTAGATATGCCATATGTAATTTATTTTAATTCTGATTTTACTGCTTCTTTTTTAAACGAGCCTGAAATTAATTTTTCTGCTAATTCAAATTTTAGTGTGCTTTTTGATTAGTTATGAAGTTTAAATTTTTTCATTCTAAAAGAAGCATCTCAATATTTTCAGCTATTTGTGTATTATCTGTTGCAACTATAGTAGCTTCGGTTTCAACAGTGATCGCACATAATAAAGTTAAGAATAAAGTATATTATAAGTTTGATGGGAAAGTGTTTAATTCAAATCAAGAGATTATGGATTATGCTAATTCAAAAGCCCAAAAAGTATCTTATACTACGGAAAACAATTATTTTACTTATAATGATAAGAGTTATGGTATTGATGAAAATTCAAAATTAAAATCAGATTTATTAACTGCTAATCCATTAAAAGAAGTTAAAACATATCGTAATCCTGCACAATATATAATTAATAGTGCTAGTGAAGTTTCAAATCAAGTTTTAACTAATACTAATGAAAAATTAGGAGTTGTTTATAAAGGAAAAGATGGTAATGCTTACCTAAATAAAGATGAAGCGATTAAAACATATGAAGATTATCAAAAGGTTTATAAATTGGGAAATATTAATGACTCAAGTACTGCCAGTGTTGAATTTAATAACAAGTATGAAGCAATTCAATATTTAGAAAATGTTGTGAAACCAAATATTAATGAAAATAATAAAACTAGTTGCTATCAAATGGCGGGGACATGTCTAACAAGAGATCAAATCTCTGATTGGATTAAATCAACAACTGATATTGAATATGACTATAATGGTTATAAATTTAGTCAGTTACATCATCCTGATCTTTCACAAATGAAATTAACTGAAGAAGATAAAGCAGTTAATATTAGAGAATATAAAGATTTTAAAAATAGTTTTTGGCTTAATATTGATACTTCAGGAATGCGAGGATCATTAACAGGTACACAATATATTGAAACAAATGATACACCTCAAACAGTTATTTCAAAACTTGCAACAGGTTGAGTAAAAACTTCAGGTTTAACTATGAATTATGAACTGGCTTCCTTAGTAATGATGACTGATATAATTAATTTATTTATGAATCAATCTAGCCAACATAATAATGATTTTGATGTAAAAAGAGATTTATTTAATAATGATAAATTAAAATACAAAAAATTAAATGATTTATTTAGTGATGCTAATAATTATGCAGATAATTTTTTAGTTATAGCTCCAATAAAAAAATCTCTTGAGAAGTTAAAAAAAATTAAAGGTATGCCTACTTTTTATAAAACACTAATTTTTCTTCAAAGAATTTATCAATATACATTATTATGCAATCATTTGAATAAAGAAAAAAAAGCCCTAGAATTTGAGAACTTTTTGAAAGAAACTTTAAAAAATCTAATTAATCAACATGCTGGATTATTCGCACATACATTAGATAAAATTTTTGAACCTTCAGTTTCTTGAACAGGTAGTGATGAAGAGTTATCAATACCCGAAATAATTCATTTATTTTTAAATCCTGCTCATTTTGCTTATTCTTCTCCTTCAAAACAAAATCTTTTACAAGGTATTCTTCAAGATACACAAGCATATTGAGATAATTTATTTGGAACTATTCAAGAAGCTGAAAAAGAAGCAGCTCAGGGCCATTCAGCGACTGGAAAAGCTATTGAAGCAATCATTGGTGCAGTGTCGCAAACTATTGACCAAGGTTCAGAGTTTTATGATGAAAATGGTAAATTAATTGAAAAAACTAAATTAAAAGAACAAGCTAAAAATTTAAATACATTATTAGAAGTTACTGATGATATATCACACTTTGTTATAAATAGTGCAAAGATAGTAGGAAGTATTTTAAATTGTCTTAGTTCAATTGTTAAAGAATTAGATATTGTTAAATCAATTTGAGAAATTACACAAACATTATCACCAGTAAGTTATGTTACCTATAAATGTGATTTGGGAGATAATCAAGTTTTATATTATTCAACAACTGAGTATAAAATTCCATTAGTTGGAATTACGCTTTTTCCAGATAATCCTGGTGATCACTTTCAAGTAACCCCAGTTTTTACTGGTATGGCTATGAAAGTACCAGAAGATAATCAAAATACAAAATACTATACTGTTTTAGGTTCAATTTTTGATAATGAAGAAAAAGCAGAAGATTATTTAAAACATTATATTATTCGTAACCCCGAAGATTTTAAGATAGTCAAAGAATTTTATATTACTATTATGGGTAAAAATGATCATTTAGAAGTTAAAAAAGATCAGGACAAGGTAGATAATAATCCTAACCAAGTAGTGGCTGAACGTGCTGAGTTAGATAAATTTGTTGATTATATCTTTGATCGTTATTTTAAAACAAATGTTAATTATCAATATTTTGATGGAATTAATGAATTTTTTGATAATGCCTTAGATGCTGTACATAGTTTAGAAAATAAAATTACCGCTTCAAAATTTGTTATTAAATATAAATTTATTGATAATAGTGGAATTGCTAGATATTATGATTCCTTAGCGGAGTTAAAAAGTGTTGAAGATAATTATATTGAAAATACTTATTTAACTTCCAAAACAATCTTAACAACTGATTTAGTTAAGACAATTACTTATGATCGGTTAGAAGAACAGTTAGGAAATTATTTTAAAGTTTATAGTGTGTTATTTAATGGAGTAATGCATTATTTCTTAACTAACGATGATGCTTATACTTATCTTTATAACCATGCTAATATTGCTTATCACCATGATAAAACAATTAATTATTATGTTTATTTTGGACCCCAAAAATTTAATAGTCCTGATGATTTTTATATGTGAATTCAAAATAATACTACATTAGTAAATGATAGAGGAGAGGTGATTACCAATGGGAATTAGGATTTTAAAAACTATTATTGCTGCTAGTGTTTTAACAATTTCCCCTGCTGCAATAACAACTAGTATGGTAATGACTAATGATAATAAGGTGGGTTCTCCGCGTGAAGCCATGTTTGAAACAATTAAAAAAAGTTCAAAAGTAACGGCAACGACAACCCAATGAACTTATGATAATCATAATTTTTATTCGGAAAGTGATTTAAATAATTATATTTATACTCATAATAAGGTTGAAACAATTCAAACAACTTCTAATCCCGGTAAGATTATTACTGATTATCAATACCATTTATTAGATCCCCAACAAATTTATGATACCGACATGAATAATTACCAGGTAGTTTATCAAGATGCTTTTGGGAATGCGGCCTTGTCAAAAGAACGGGCTTTAAATTCTTATACTAATAATGGATTAGTTAAAGAAAAGTATGGTTATGATGGAACTCATTGGTACGATTCGCCCCAAGAAGCAAAGGATGGTTTTATTTATAAAGGTGGACTACGAAAATCTTTATATTATTATGTGAGTGGTCGTTATTATAATGTTTTTAATAAACAAGATCAAACTGATTTATTAAAAGTATTAACTGATGGTTATCATTTAAAACCCAGTGATTTTACTAATGGAGTTTCGTTATATGGAACTGAACAAAGTTTACGAAATGTTGTTCAAGACAATTTTCGAAATGTTTGAGGAGCTGTGGAATCACATAATAAAATAAATTATAAAAATTATATGAATTTTTCTAATACCCATAAAATTTATTTAAGCCCTGGGGGTGGGGATATAATGAAAGTTAAAAATAATAAAACTGGCGATTATATGGAAGTTGGTCATGGTGATAGTGTCGTAATTGATGATATTGATAATCAATGAACAATTGGTGATTTTACAGAATCCAAACGAAATTGAGCGCAAAGTAAGCAATGTGATGATTGATCTTGTTCAGTTGGAAAATATTATTATACCAAAAACTTTCATTCTGCTAATAGATCTTATACGTTAACATACATGCCTGCTAGTTCCGGGTCCGCTTGACGAGCAACTAATTTTAATTTTGGTAATATTTCAAGCTCTGAAACATTTGATGCTGATGTTTTATTATATGACAAACCACTAACCAATCCTTCCAAGCATTCAATTTGAAGAGTTCATCTTAATCATCAGGTTAATAACTATGTGGAAATCCCAACGGAATATGTTTTAGAAGCTTATGACACCTGGTTTAATTATTTTTATGATAATGACTTTTTAAAATTAGATAAAGTTGCTTCCAATGGGACTCGCTATAACGACTATGGAGTTTATGCTGATATATTATATGATGTTAATGGTCAACATGGTTATAAATACTCGGTCACGGATAGTATTAACTACTATAATAATTATTTAAAACCGCAAATTTTAGCGCAGTCAACCCTTGATAAAAATGGTAATAAATTATATAAATTACGGGATGATTTTTATGCTACTCAACAACAAGTTGATAATTATTTATTCTTAGAAGGAATTGTTGATACTCGTTTAATGTATACCTTTTTAGATGTGCAAGATATTTCTTCCCAAGATGGTTTATCCTTAGCGCCAACGCAAGCGGAAGCTCAAGAAAAATTATTTCAGTTACAAGCGGGGGTGTTATTAAAAGAATTCTTTGCTTATGATGTCTATGGTAATTATGTGTTATCGGGGGATAGTGGGGAAGAAGCAATTCGAAAACTTCAACAAGCTATTACTTTAACTGGAAAATATGTTCATCAACAAGAAATTGCATCCTGACAAAATCGTAGCCATAGTTATGATAGTATCATTAGTGATGGTCACTATGTTGTTTACCGGGTTTATAGTTCCCAACGCGCGCAAGCAGGGTTAACCCCATATTTATATTTTGATAATTATAATTATGCTTTAAATGCAATTAAAGCCGGAATTAATGGCCAAATTATGATTGATACCACTACTGTTAACATTTATCTGTATATTTATCTTGATAAAAATAACCACCAACATTCTTATTCATATATTAATGATGAAGAAATTAATAATATTATTGATGAAATTATGAAGTTAAATAATAATTAAACAGATGTTATTTTATTATAAAATTAAAAAAATTCTTCCCTGAATATTAGGGATTTTCTTCTTAATGATATTAGTTGGTGGAACCTTAATTATTGCAATTTTATTAAACAATGAATATCGTAATTATGTTAATTATGTCAATATTTTAATTATTTTATTAATGGGTTTATTAAGTTTGTTTATATATTTTTACCAATTTTGACCAAGTCGCAACCAAGAGTTAGCCTTAACCACCATTAAAAAAGTTTTAAATAAAGATCAAATTAATAATTTAATGAGCATTTTATTATTATGTTTATTTACGACAATTTTTATCGGGGGATATGGATTATACTCCTTATGAGCAATTTTATTTAAATTTTTATCCCCAGTTTGTTTGGTGGGATTATCATTTTTATTAAGTTTAGTAATTGCGATCATTTTTAAGAATGGTTTGCTAACAATAATTTTTACAATTCCCGTTATCATTTATCCTTATCTAATTAGTGCCAATCATTCATGACTAATGATTGGTGCTGTTTTATCGGGATTAACAATCGGAACTATTCTTAATCATAAAAATGCGGTTTGAAATTACCTTTGGCACCACCAACCGACATTCTTTTGAAAAATTTATCGTACTAATTTAAAAGTATTATCGTCGGCAATTATTATTGGACTAATTATTTATTTTACAATTGGTAATGAACCATCGGCGTTCTTTAATAATCAGTTAAATTTTTCCGACAGTTTTATGTTAATTAATTTAATTCCGTTATTAATAGTAATATTAATGCTGATTAGTCATTGTAATTTTGCCATGGCACTTTTCTTTGGTATTTTAATGCAAACAATTGTTGGTTTTGCCAAAGGGAGTTTTAATGTTGTTAGTGATTTTAACAATGTTACAATTTTAATTTCGCAGGTTACCATTTTATTTGGCGATGGTCATTATTTGCTGTTAAATTATTTTAATTATTTAACAAACGGATTATTATGAAGTGCCATTTATTTTATGTTCATTGCTATTTATTTAAGTTTTAATAGTTTCTTTTATAATTTAAAACAAATTAAAAGTTACCAAAAACTATTACAAAAGAAAATTCAAACTACTAATCAACCAGGAATTTCTTATTATGTTAGTTATTTTTTTCTTAAATGCTTACTAACTTGGGAACCAACAATATTATTTAATGATAAAGATTATCAAATCCTTGGGAAAGAAGCTCCAGAGCACTATTTAAAACGAATTATTATTGAAGTAAGTTTATTGCAAATTTTTATTAACCTTACATGTAATGGTTTTGCCTATTTAACAATGAGTTTTTGGATCTATACAACTCACCAAGTTAGTTTTCTTGCTGGTTATTTATTAATGCTAAAAACAGTGTTTCCCTTATATTGAATTATTATCATAATTTGATTATTAATTTCTTTTAAAAAATTTAGTAAATTTATGTTAGGAGATTGGTTCCAACAATTTTGAAAACTTAATGTCAAAATTTTTACTCCCAAACATTTAAAAGGGAAACGACCTAATAAGAAATGAACAGATCATGATAAATAAAAAATTACTAGATACAAAAAGAACTTTTAAATTTAAAAGTTCTTTTTTATATTAATGTTTCAATTAATGTAATAAGTTTTGCAATTTTAGCTTCACTAGAAGTTTTATTATTAATAATTACCTTAATTTGTGTTTTTATTTTTTTTAACATTGGTGGGGTTAACTTATTATTTTCGAGAATATTTAAAGCATGAAAGTTAATATAGATCCCATTATGCTCATCTTCAATTTTATTATAATCGCTTATTTTAATATAATCTTTAAATAATTCGTGGTGTTTTAAATAGAAATTAACATTCATTGTTTTAGTAATATGAAGGTTAGGAAATAATTCTTTAATTTGTAATTTCAAGATATTAATTAACCCTCCTTTAGTATTAGTTACTAAGATCGTATTTTGGAAGTTACTATCATTCTGATCGGGAAACTTAATAATAAAGACTAAGAATTGCAGGACAATATCAGAAATTCGTGCCATTACAATATTAAAGAAATTAATGGCATTAGAATTAGTAAATTCTGTAAGGAGATCATTATATAATTGTTGGTAATGCAGGTTATTCTTGATAATCTTTAATTTTAATTTAGAAGAGTAGTCATGAATGAGAGTTTTATCCCAGGTGTGTTTTAGTCAGTTGAGATATTTTCACAAAGTGTTAATTGCTAATTCTTCATTAATTTCATAACCTTTCGTTCGTAAGTTACTAATAACATGTTTTAAAAAACTGGTAATTAATAAATAATCATTATGAATATTATCACAGACAACCATTTGTTGGGAAGAAGATAATAAAATGGAAAAATAAAACTTTTCAAATTCAGGGCAGGGGAAAGCAAAGTTCAACTTATTAAACAACTGGTCCAAAATTTCCTCGGCAATTTTAAATGCAATTTGTTTTTCATAAAAGATCTTTTTTTCAAATACGGATAAGAATAAGGTTCCATCCTCATATCATCTTCACCGCATTATAATAGTAAATAAAATAAAAGTGAGGGTTCGAATTTCAACATCAATAAATTGTAGTTCTTTTTGGAAATCCTTAAGAGTTATTTCAATTTTTTCAAATAAGGTTTGGTTAGTTAAATTATTATCCGCTTTAATGTTATGAAAGTCTTCGGTTAGTTTTGCAAATAACAAAGTTTTGATAACTTCATAATTATCATGGTTAACAATTTCAATAATAACATTTACAAGTACTTTTCGTTTTGTTAATTCATTCCCAAGTAATCGATACCCTTTGCCATTATTAATAATACTAATTTGGTTCGGGTCAAATCGAACTGCGAGTCAGGTTATTAAATTTTGAATATCATTAAAAGCACTGTTTAACGAAATGCTAAAAAACTTTTTAATTTCGGCTAATTTAATTGTTCTTTTAATAATAATTAATAAGAGAATTAGCAAAATACGCTCTTGGGAATTTAACATTAGGTCATTAATATTTTCAAAGATTAACTGGATACTTTTTTTAATAGCTGGATAGCTGAGGCTATTTAGGTTATTAACATCAAGTTGGTCCAAATTATTTTTTTTGTAAAATTTATTAATATGTTCTCAATGATAATTAAAATCGCCGCGGCTAAATTTTAAATTTTCAATTAGTTCTTTAATATTATTTCATTTCTCCTTGGTCATAATGCGCGTTAAAATTTTTAAATCTTTTGTATCAATCATTTGTCTGGCACCTCTACTCATATTTTAACTAAAAAGTTGATTTTCTTTTGGTTTTTAGTAATAATTTTTTACTAACTTTTGTAAAATCAACTTTAATTTATCTATGTTTAAATTAAACCAGAAAGGAGGTAAATGATGAAAAATAATAAGTTTGTTCGCACGGTACTAGGTGATATTGACCCCCAAACAATGGGCATTGTTGATTGTCATGACCACTTAATTAAAAATGGTGGTCCGGAAATGCAAGAACATATAGATTTTTTAATGATAGATACCTTAGCGGCTAGTGAAGAGTTGCAGAGTTTTTTAGATGCGGGTGGTAAAACAATGGTAACAATGGATCCCCCTAACGTTGGACGCGATGTGCCCCGAATGTTAGAAATTGCCAAAAAGTTTGCTGGAAAAGCGCATTTAATTATGACAACTGGTTTTCACAAAGCCAAATTTTATGATAAATATTCTTCATGGTTAAAAACTGTTGAGGAAGACAAGATTGTTGCGATGATGGTCGCCGAAATTGAAGAAGGAATGGATGTCCATTCTTATAATGGTCCCGTGATTGAGCGAGTTCCTCATCAAGCGGGAATTATTAAATGTGGAACTAGTTATGGTGTTATTGATCCCTTAGAGTTAAAAGAACTTCGGATTGCCGCAAAGACATACCACCAGACTGGGGTTCCCATTTTAATCCATACCCAACTAGGAACAATGGGTTATGAAGTGGCTAGCATTCTGCTTTCGCAGGGTGTTGATCCCCACAACATAATACTTAGTCATTTGAACAAAAATCCTGATAAATATTATTACGAAAAAATTCTACAATTAGGAGTTTTTATTGCTTTTGATGGACCAGACCGGGTGAAATACTATCCCGATTCTTTATTAGCAGAAAATATCAAATGATTATGTGATCGAGGATATCAACATCAAATTTTATTAGCAATGGATGCCGGGCGTTTTTATTACCAAACTGCTTATTCAGCAACCAAGGGAACTGTTAGCAATGGGATTGCTTATTTATTAACTAACTTTGTGCCTTTATTAAAACAAGTTGGCATCACCCAAGCAATGATTGATGATATGCTAATTAATAATCCCCAAGTGGCGTTATCTTTTGATGTGACAAAGAGAAAGTAAAATATCATGGCAAAAGACAAAGAACTTAAAGCAGAGGATAAAAATGATCTTGATAACCCGATGGCAGGGAGTACCCATTTAACTGCTCCCAAAAAACGGCCATATTTAGCAGTCATTATTACTTGAACATCAATTGGTATTATTTTAGTTGCCTTTATTGCTTCCGCACTAGCAACTAATCATCCCGAATATTTAAAATGAGTGTTTTATGATGGATTTGTTAATAATATTTTAGCAGTCCCTTCAATCTTGATCGGTTTAATTACTTTTTTAGGTTATTTATTACAAAAGAAAAAATGGTACGAAGCCTTAGCGGGAGCTTTTAAAGCAATTGTGGGTTATATTGTGCTCCAGATTGGTTCTTATATTTTAACGGGAATTTCCAAGCCGTTAATGCAAAATTTCGGAAAAAAAATTGGTGCTTCCACAATTCTATTAGATCCTTATATGGGTTGAACAGCCGCAAATAAAGCCCTCGGGGAAGTCGTCTCAATTGTTAGTTATATTGTTTTATTAGGATTGTTTATCAATATTTTATTAGTAGCTCTTAAACGGATTACTAATATTCATTCAATTAATGTTACCGGTCATATTATGTTTCAACAATCAGCAGTTATTGCGGTGGTGTTATATCTAATGATGTTTGGTGGAATTATTGATACTTCCGCCCGGGAAATTGCCACAATTATTATTGGGGGAGTTTTAATGGGGCTGTATTGAGGTGTTTTTTCAAACTTAGCAATTAATCCAACTAATAAAGTTACAAATAATGCTGGATTTACTGTTGGTCACCAACAAATGTTAGGAGTTTGGGTAGCTTATAATACTGGTAAACTTTTTGCCAGAAAAGGAAAACCAGTTCGTTCAGCTGAAGATTTAAAATTACCAAAAGGTTTAAAAATCTTTCATGATAATATTTTTTCTTCATCAATCTTAATGTTAATTTTTTTTGGAGCGTTATTTATTATTTTATATTGTACAGATGAAACTTTATTTAATGCAACGGTGGCCGCAAATGTAATTCCGATGAACCAATTTACGGGTAAATTTTGATTATTACAAGTAATTGGATTATCATTTGAAATTGTTGCTTCCTTACAAATTTTAATGCAAGGAGCGCGGATGTTTGTTGTTGAACTACAAAAATCATTTATTGGAATTAGTAAAAAATTAATTCCCGGGGCGGTGGTAGCAATTGATATTGCGGGAACCTTTGCCTTTGGTGAAAAAGCCGTTGTTTATGGATTTTTAAGCGGAGCGATTGGTAACTTCATTGGGATTGCGTTAATTATTTTGTTCGGACAAGTTGGTCATTTCCCAGCCTTTAATGTGGTCATTATGGTTGGTTTTATTGCAATGTTTTTTGATAATGGGGCAATTGGTTTATATAGTGATAAGTCGGGAGGTTGAAAAGCCTGCTTAACATTACCATTTCTTTCGGGAATTATTATTTGTTTTGGGGCAGTTCTTGCTGTCCAAATGGCCCCAGTCTTTAAGGGCGGGGTTAATGGTAATAATCCGGGTTATCTTGGAATGTGAGACTGAGATATTTTATGAGCCGTTATTTTGATGTTAATTAATGTTGTGGGAGTTAATAGTGCCCCTTATATGTTAATTTTAATCATTCCCATTTTCTTATTAATTGCCCAATTAACATCAACGGAATTAACTGCGGAAATGCCATTAAAAAGAATTATTAAAAGTAACAGAAAGCTTATAACAAAAGTAGAGAATGAAAATATTAAAGCGAATAAAATGGATAATTAACTTTATCCATTTTAACCTTTATAAAATAAGGAGGAAAGCAAATGTTAAAAATATTATGTGCCTGTGGAAACGGAATGGGTTCCTCAATGATTATTAAAATTAAAGTAGAACAAGTCTTAAGTGAATTAAATGTTGAGGGAACAGTCGAAACTGCTTCGGTTGGTGAGGCCAAGGGGATTGGGGATAATTTTGATATAGTATTATGCTCAACATATTTAGCTGATGACTTAGGTGATCTTCACGCAAAAGTAATTGGGTTAGCAAATTTATTAGATGAAAAAGCAATTAAATCAGCATTAGCTCAGGAAATTAACCAATAATGCAAATAGATTTTTTAGAATCATTGGTCACTAATAACTCAATTGTGCTCCATCAAACAGCCGCGAATTGAGAAACGGCAGTTCAAATTGTTTTTAAACCCTTACTTGCAAGCAAGGCAATTAGTGAAGAATATATTGATAATGTTATTAAAAAAACAAAAGCTTTAGGACCATATTATATTATTGCTCCAAAATTAGCAATGCCCCATACTCGTCCGGAGGAAGGAGCCTTAAAAAATGCTTTTAGTTTAATTTCTTTAACCAAGCCAGTGCTATTTGCTGAAAATCAACCAGTTAGTTTATTAATTGGCTTTTGTGCGGTTGATGCTGAAACCCATTTAAGTTTAGCATTACCACAAATTGCCGCCATTTTTGAAAACCCGGTGGTAATTGAGCAAATTATTCAAGCTAATTCCCCAACCGAAGTAATAAATATTATTAAAAAAATTGATTATATGAAATATGTTAAATAGGAGGATACGACAATGAAAAAACCACTTTTACAAATTGCCTTGGATACTTTAACCCTACAAGAAGCCCTTGATAACTTAGCCCTGGTTGGTTCGGAAGTTGACATTATTGAAATTGGGACAATTTTATTATGTGCTGAAGGAATTAATGCTATCAAAACCATTAAAAAATATTATCCGAATAAAATTATTTTAGCGGATGGTAAAATTGCGGATGCTGGCAAAATTCTGGGGGGAATGTTCTTAGCCGCTGGGGCAGATATTATTACGGTTATATGTTGTGCTGATTTTGCCACGATTGCTAGTGTGGTTGAAATTAGTAAAGAATATCACAAAGAAATGCAAATTGAATTAACGGGCGTGTGAACTTTTGAGCAAGCTGAAAAATGAAAAGCACTTGGTGTTGAACAGGTAGTTTATCATCGTGCTCGTGATGCTCAAGCTGCGGGCGCCAAATGAACAACAGAAGATTTCCAAAAAATTGAACAGCTAATTAATCTTGGTTTTAAAGTTACCATTACGGGTGGGGTTGAACCGAATGATTTAGATTTGTTTAGTAAATATCCAATTTATATTATTATTGCTGGTCGCGCTATTCGTAATCATCATGATCCCCACCAAGCAGCCGTTACTTTTCAAAAATTATTACAAGCGAAATGAGAACATTAACCAATGTTTAATATTAGCAATCAAGTGGGGATTTATGAAAAAGCGTTACCTAACGGAGACTGGTCAGAAAAATTTAAGATTGCCAAGCAATTTAATTTTGATTTTATTGAATTATCTATTGATGAATCACCTGAACGTTTAGCACGTTTGGACTGGAGTGATCAAGAAATTAATAATTTAAATAAGTTACAAAGTGAATATCAAATTAAAATTCGTTCAATTTGTTTTTCGGGTCACAGAAAATATCCTTTGGGTAGTCATAACGAAACAATTCGGACAACTGCTTTAGCATTATTAAAAAAATGTATTGTTTTAGCTATTAAGTTAGGAGTTCGGGTTATTCAATTAGCTGGTTATGATGTTTATTATGAAATAAAAGATTATGAGACGCGAACATGATTTCTTACTAATTTAAAAGCAGGGTTAAAACTTGCTAATCGTTATGGAGTAATGTTAGCAATTGAAACAATGGATGATCCCTTTATTTCATCAATTACTAAATATTTAGCAATTAAAAAAGAATGCCCTAGCCCGTGGTTAAGTGTTTATCCAGATGTTGGTAATTTAAGTGCTTGAGTAGGGGCGGAAGTTACAAAGGAAATTGCCAGTGGAATTGACGAAATTGTTGGTTTTCATTTAAAAGATACGATTGCCGTTAGTTCTCATTATCCGGGCAAATTTAAAAGGGTACCATTTGGAAGCGGGTGTGTAGATTTTGTGAAAATTTTGCAATATCTCCGAACGGTTGATTATCAAGGTTCATTTATGATTGAAGCCTGGTTTGAAGATGACAATAATCCCGTGCAAGAATTGCAAACAGCGGTTAACTTTATAAATAAACAGTTTCGAAAAGCGGGGTGAGGATAATGTTAGAAGAATTAAAACAAAAAGTTTTAATTGCAAATTTAAAGTTAGTTGAATATAATTTGGTTACTTTTACCTGGGGAAATGTTAGTGGCATTGATCGGGACAAGGGCTTGATGGTTATTAAGCCATCAGGAGTTAAATATGAAGAGTTAACGATTGATGATTTAGTGGTTCTTGATTTACAAGGAAATATTATTGAAGGGAAGTTAAATCCTTCCACTGATACTCCAACTCATTTATACCTTTACAATAAATATCCAGATTTAGGTGGCATTACACATACCCACTCAGTTTATGCAACGTCCTGAGCTCAAGCAGGGTTAGATATTCCACCGCTTGGAACAACCCATGCTGACAATTTTTATGGGCCAGTTCCTTGTACTCCTCATTTAGCGATGAGCAAAATTAAAACAAATTATGAATATGAAACAGGTGTTATGATTGCCAAGACATTTACCACTCGTAGTTTGGATCCCCAGAAAATGCCGGCAATTTTATGCAATAACCATGGTCCCTTTACTTTTGGTAATAGTCCGTTGGCATCGGTCGAAATGGCAAAGGTCTTAGAAATTGTTGCGCAAATGGCTTATCAAGGCTATGGTTTAAATCAGAACACCAATAAAATTAGTCAGGAACTCCTTGATAAACATTATTATCGCAAACATGGGGAAACTGCCTATTATGGCCAACCCCGCAAAAAATTATAGTTATTATTCCATTTTAGAAAGTATTAAAATTTTTGTTTAATTTTAATACTCTTTTATTTCATAAACTTAATTTGAAAGGGAAACAACTACTTTCGGGGATTTTTTTCTATATTTGAAATAAATTCTTTTCTAAATACTAAAGAGATTAGCAGTTTAACAGTAAGGTTTTTCAACCCAAGATGATTATGAAATTTTTAATAACGAAGAGGGGATTAACTTTGGGATTACAACATTTAATTTCCCACTTCCTAGACAGAAAGAGTTTTATTTTAAAATATATGGAATTGATAAACTTAATGATCAGTGTCAAAGTAGTATTTTTAAAATAACCTTGCCCCCAATCTATCAAGAGTAAGATAATTTTCATTATCTTGCAAATAATTTTTGGTTATTAAGCAAAAAAAGGTATAATGATATTATACGTATTTACGCATGAAAGGAGACTAAAACTACATGGCGTCAAATGGAGAGAGCAGGTCGACAAAATTAAAAGTTCAACGGCAAAGAGAGATTGAGACAAAATGAAATGAAATTAGACAGCAAGCTATTGTCTCATCAACTCCGGCAATGAAACGGGCAATTGGTCGTTCAATGGGCGATTTTTATATTAAAACAGCAAAAGACTATCGAGGAAAAGATGGTAGTGCGGGAGCAGTAATGACAAATGCCAAAATATTAATGGAAAAAAATCCAGCCACTGCCACGAAAAAACAACCGGGAAAAGATAAACCAGTATCAAAAGCACAAAAAAGTGCTAGTAAAAATAAAAAAAGTAAGTAATTATCAAAATTAAGGAATAACAATAGCAATAACTAATTTTGTTAGTCATTGCTATTCCTTAAATATCTTACTAATATATTGCTAAAAATTTAGAAATATAATATTAAGGTTTTTAAGAAATAGGTCTATAATAGAGTTGTTATATGAAAAGAGGGGAAAAATGTATGAAATCATTTGGAAAATGAAGTATTAGTTTGATGTGAATAACCACAGTCATCATTTTAATTGCGACCTTGGCGGTTCTTGGTAAACATTATGAAGGGTACTATTGGGATGGCAAGGATATTCCTGCTAATATTAATGATATTAAAGAATTTAGTGGTAGTGGTTACCAATTAATTGGTAAATTAGGATTAGGAAAAGTAATGAGTTTAGCCTCATCAGGGTCATTTATTTGGGGGTATACTTCTAATATTGAAGTAAATGACCAATGGTTTGATTTAAAAGCTTGAGCACAGACACATAGTGATGTGAATGGTGTTATCCAATGACCAGAAGATTATGAATTAGCAAACGGAACTAATTTTGCCCAAGTAACCGGTGGAATTATGGTTGCGCTATTAGTGGCAGTACCAGTTTTAATTTTATTATCTTCATATGTGACTGTTAGAATGGTGAAAGCAATGACACGTCCTTATTCAATTGAATATATTGATGCTCGCAAAGCTCTTAAAAAAAATACTAAAAAAAGTAAAAAAGCAATCAAAAAAATTAAAACGGAAATTAAACACGGTGTTGCTCCCCAAACTGATTTACAACGAACAATTGATTACTGAGATAAAAATGTTAGTGCTGCGCAAAAAGAGTTTGCTCACCAAAAAGAACTTCACCAAGAACGTTATCAAAAACAACCAAATGTTAAAAATTTAAAACCACAGGTATAAATGAATGATATTTAATTTAGTTAAATATCTTTTTTTATGCTTTATTCCCTTAATATTACATATTATAGTAAAAACTTTAAAATAAAATATGTTATAATAGCATAGGTTTGAAAGTGAGTGATAACAATGAATAATTTTACTGATTTTGGTTTAAAAAAATTTTTGATGAATGGCATTACCGCGTTAGGATTTAATAGTCCAACTCCTGTCCAACAACAAGTAATTCCGTATTTATTAAAGTACCAAAATGTTATTTGTAAATCACACACTGGAACGGGGAAAACACACGCCTTTATTTTACCAATTTTAAATAATTTAGATTATAATAGTTCCGCTCTGCAAAGTGTAATTGTGGCACCAACCCGCGAATTAGCAAAACAAATTTATGAAAATATTCGTTTTTTTAAAACATATAATCCGGCGTTAAAAACTGGTTATTTTATAGGGGGAGCGGATATCAACCGTCAAATTGACCAGCTGGCTAAGCACCAGCCCCAAATTATTGTGGCAACGCCAACCAGACTAAAAGATTTGTTTAATCACGAAGCCCTTAATTTTGGGAAATTAACAACTTTTATTATTGATGAATGTGACATGATTTTTGACTTAGGATTTATTGAAGATGTTGATTTTGTTTTAAGTAAAGTTAGTCCCGATGTTAAAATTTCCGTTTTTTCCGCTACGATTGCTCCTGGTCTGCGGCCTTTTTTACTAAAGTATTTAACTAATCCACATTTAATTGAAATTAATGATAACTTGGCAACTAACCAAAACATTGAGCATATTTTAATTCCTACTAAGCACCAAGAACGACCAACTGTTTTATTAAAGTTATTAACAACCTTTAATCCGTACTTATGTATCATCTTTGTTAATAAGAAAGAAATGATTGAACAATACTATGATTTATTATTAAAAAATAATTACCAAGTAACCCAACTGCATGCTGGGTTGGCACCCCGTACTCGTATGCAAACAATTAAGCGGATTAAGAATTTGGAATTTAAATATATTATTGCTAGTGACGTTGCTGCCCGGGGGATTGATCTTGATGGGGTTAGCCATGTAATTTCAATTGACTTACCAACAGATTTAGAATATTATATTCACCGCAGTGGGCGAACTGGGCGGGCTAATTACCATGGCTATAGTTATGTTTTATATGATACTAAAAATTTAAACTTAGTTAACCAATTAAAAAGCAAGGGAATTGAGTTCCAAGTGATGAAATGACGGGGAGATGAGTTGGTAGCTGCCAACTTAACTTCGCTGGTAAAAAAAACCTCATCTGAACCAAACCATGAAATTAATAAAATTATTAATAAATATCCCACAAAAAATAATCAGAAAAAAGTGAAACCGGGGTATAAGAAAAAACGAAAAGCAGAAATTGCTGAATTAAAACGAAAAACACGGCGTGAACATATTAAAGCCTCAATTAAAAAAATAAAAAAACAAAAAGCTAAGGAAAGAAGTTTGAAATTGTATGATAAATAGGTTAAGATAATCTTGTCATATTCTTACTGCGGAAATATTTATATTTTAAGGAGGCAGCATTGTTAAATTATGCAACTATATTTTAAAAGAGAAATAATAAATTGAAAAAACAACTGACGAACTATTTTAATCCGGTTTGTAATCTATATTGTGGGAGTTTATTTATTTGGACTAGGGATTGCCCTATATATGAACACCAGAGTTGGAGCTTCTCAAGTTGATATTACAAACTTTGCTTTTTTAGGGGTCTTAATTAATATTACAAAAACTGGTGAGAATAAAGGAGCATTAGGTCCTGATGAACTAAGTCATTATTCATATTTTCTAATGATTTTTTATGTTTGTATGTTTGGGGCTGCTACAATTATGCGAATTATCAATGTTATTATTAAATATCGCCACACTAAAGAAAATAATGTAATTATGGAAGGTATTGTCTATACGGTTTTAGATTTAATTCCCTTATTTGTCTGAGCTTATTTTGTACAGTTAAACCTTTTATTTTTAGGCGGGGCGGTTGGTGATCGCATTAGTCACATGGGAATTTTAGAACGTACCTGAATTTTTATGGCCGCGTTTATAATTTATTGTTTTGGGATTGCCTTTGCAGTATATGCCAATATGTTATTTGGCCCATATAATGCCTTATCAATGGAACTCCACCGGTTAACCAAAATGAATTATAAATTAGCCCGGGTAATTGCTGATTTATGCTTAGCGTTGGTCGGAATTATTTTAATTCTCGCTTGTTCGTGATCATGAGATTTAAAACTTGCCTTTTTTAGTAATTACTTAGGCTTTGGAACAATCTTTATGACATTTATTTCTGGACCAATTATTGGGGTAATTCTAACCTACATGCATAAGTTTATTAAACTAGACCGCTTAACCAAACCAACAGTGGTAATTAATGAAAACAATGAGTAGTTACTCATTGTTTTTCTTTTTAAAAAATTTTTGGTAATTACTCAGTTTTAATTTATAATTAAATAATAAGTTTAGAAACGGAGGAGTTATATGACTAATAATCCTAACAGTTCACCAACTGTTAAGCAACATTGAAACCGTGAAAAAACTAAGGAAAAACTACAAGATATTTTTAATTTAAAAATGTTTCGCTATACGCTAATCAAAATGTTAAAATCACCCTCAACTTATGTGATGTTTATTTTAACATTTTTGCTTCATTTAATTATGGTAATTTCGATTGCCGCTAATATTATTCGGGATCCGCGTGATTGAACAGTCACAATTTCGGAGAATTATGTGTTATATTCGTGAATTTTTTATATTATTTATTTTACTTTTTGTGCAATGTATATTGCTTTTAAATCAACCCAAATTATTCGTGATGAAATGGATGATGGAACCTTATTAATCTTTGCTTCGATTCCGATTTCACGGGTAAAAATGATTTTTGAAAAATGGTTAGCTTTACAATTAACTTGTTTATTATATGGTGTTATTACTTTACTGTTTCCCATTTTAATCAGTATGGCCTGTGGAGATTGGGGTTATGCTTTTGGTAATTATGCGCTAGGACGTGTCGGCTATATGATCTTGACAAGTTTTATTGTTCAATTATTATTATCAACCATTGCTATTTTATTATCACTATCCCTAAATTCAAAAGGAGTTATTGGAATTTTATTTGTAATTGGATTTTTATCAATTATTGGGGCAATTATTCCAATGATTTATAATGCTTCTAATAATTCGCGCAGTAATATGTATTTAAATAATACAAGTAACCTGGGGAAAAATTTTAAGACAATTATTGGAAAAGCCCACCCCAGTCAGGAATTAGTAACAGCGCTAACTAACCCGACTGGTTGGCCATTATGAACAGCTGATGATACCCCAAATACCCGCTTGAGTTTTAATGAAAACTTACGGGGAATTTATGATAACCGCCGCTATAGTTTAGCGCCTAATCTTAACGCCACAACTTTTGCCACCCAATTAAACAATGCACTAACTGAATATGTGACTGCTACTACAAGTTATGATAATTGAAATAATTTTTATATGTGAGTTATTAGCCAAGGTAACAAGTATGCAGATCTTGTTAAATTTGGTCAATTTAATGATCACAACGGGGGAATTGTTCTTGATGGAGCTGATTTTAACATTGTCGATAATATTAGTAAGACAGTTAAAATTAATAATAATCAACATGAAGGTCTTAATTTAATTAATCAGTTTTACCAAGCGGCGTTAAAAGCAGCAACTGGGACACCGACAATCACTATTAAAAATGATACGCAAGTAAAAGGGGATTCAACTTCGGTGAGTCCGAATGTTATTAACCCTGATTTATTAGCAACTTCCCAAGACAAAGAAATTTATCATTTGTTAAAAGCAACTTATGATAGTAAATTCTTAAATAATTCTCTAGCAACAGTATCCAGTATGGTATATGGAACTCCGAATGGTAGTAATTATGGAACTAGTTGGAGTCAATTATTAAGTAATGCGTTAACAAGTGCAATTTCACCGGCTGCTCCCGGGGGAAGTATTTTAATTGATGATATTAAAAATTTAGTGCAAGAAAATTATGATAGTCATACTTATCAAGAAGCGGGGGCTTATTTAGTTAATGGGATGTATTCAACAATTTATAAATTTGCTAATTTATTATTTAACTATACATTAACAAGTATTTATAATGGTGATCAGAATGATTTAGATAGTTCCCCAGATGCTTGAACAGCGACCAAAGGTGCTATTGATGGGGCAATTGTAAATTATAAATTAATGGGATATTTAAATATTTGACAACAATGAGTAATTATGTGAACGGGAAATGATCGCCCAGTTGAAAATTCCCCATTGTCAGGAATGTTTTTACCATTAAATAACTATATTACCCCAACTGTCAAAGAAGTGAATTATCAAAATAATGCCATTGATTATACTTTATACTACCTCGCTGGTGATTTTAACCAAGCCCAAACAATTGATAGTTTAGGGGGAATGTATGCGGCTTACATTCTGATTTCCTTAGGACTAGCGGGATTAGTAATTTGAAGAGTATGTAGAAAGGATTTTGTCTAAGATGAAAAAAGATGTTACAAATAAAATCGTGGCTGATCCTAATTTGGCAATTGAAATCCGTCATTTTACCAAAAAATTTAAAGATTTTAAAGCCGTTGATAATATTGACATGACTGTCAGCAAGGGGAAAATTCATGGGTTTATTGGTCCCAATGGTTCGGGAAAAACAACAACTATTAAATCAATTATTGGAGCCATTATTCCCACTGAGGGAAAGCTATTTATTCACGGGATGAAATCTGCTTCAACACCGGCTAAACGAATTATTGGTTATATTCCGGAAAATGCGCGGTTTCCAAAACATTTAAATGTTTATCAATATTTAGTCGAGATGAGTTTCTTACGGGGGTTAAAATATCGTCAAGCTAAAACTCGGGCTGAAAAAATTTTAGAAAATTTAAACTTATGAAAATTCCGTAAGAAAAACCCCAATAATTTTTCCAGTGGAATGAAAAAGAAAGTGTTACTAGCCCAAGCTTTAATTACTAACCCGGATGTCTTAATTTTAGATGAACCAGCTGCCAACTTAGATCCGACTGCTCGTCAGGAATTATTTAATGATTTATTACGTGTCCGTGAAGAGGGTAAAACAATTTTAATTTGTTCCCATATTCTAACCGAATTGCAAGGAATTGCTGATGAAATTACAATTTTAAACTATGGAAAAGTAGTTTATGCGGGAGAAGTTATTAATGCGACTCATAATTATTATCAGTTTACGGTAATGGAATCAGCGATGCTAAGTGATTTAACAACCATTGTTGAACGTTATAATTATAAAATAATTAATAAAACACCAGATTCATTAATTATTCACTTACCAAAACAAAATGATGATATTAAAACAATTGCTTATAACGCGATGGAAAAACGGATAGTGTTAACCCAAATTCAACCGTATATTACGAATATTTCGGAAATTTATGACCGGGTGGTCTTTTCGGTAAACCGTGATTTTGGAAAAGCTTCTGCGTTACTCCAACCGGGGGAATAGCAAGGTGAAGGGGGAGGAAATAATTAGAAAAAAGTTATTTTCCCCACCTTTTTTATTTTTTTGGACTATAATATTGTTAATGTTTAGTAAGAACTAGTGGGTAGTTTTATTAAATATTATTAACTGTTTTTATCGTAAAAAATAAAATAGAGAGGAGATACTATGACATCAGTTATTTTAACTGCGCGAGAAAAAAAATTACGGTATGCCAAACCATGATTAACCATTGCGTATTTTTGTATTCCTACTGTTTTATTGATGATCATCCAAGGTTTTTATAATATCATTGATAAAACATTAGCCTTACAATTTGCCGCTCCGGATGCGATGAAAGACCCATTTTATGTTAATGCCTATAACGCGTTAAATCATTTTACTGGTTCTCAGATTGTAACTGAAATCCCCCTTAAAGAGATGCAATCATATATTAATATTGCTACCCAATATGCAAGTCAAACTTATAACTTACAATGGGCGTTTAGTGTTATGATGGGAATGGGGGCCGCAATGAACTTTTCAATGGCCTATGGTCGTCGTAATATTAGTAAAATGAAAGAGTTATCGGGAAATGGGTTTACTTCCACAATCATATTTTCTTGTATCACCGCGTTTGGTGTTTTTTGTATTGTTTATCCAGGTTGAAATGCCGTTTTTATTACTTCCCAAATGGGAAGTCATTATAATGTTATTACTGAACATTTATGTTGAACTTATACAATTCCTTTATTAGCTGCCGCGCCCTTAATGTTTTTAAGTTATTTTTTTATGTCAATGTTACGTAGTGAAGGTAAAATGCTGTGGGTGGTCCTAATGATTGTGTCATCCTTACTAGTTAACTGTGGGGCCGGAATTTTCTTTATGCGTGTCTGTCACTTACAATTATCGGGGGCCATGCTGGGAACTGTTTTTGCTTGACTAGTCCAAATTATTTGGGGATTAATTATTGTTTTTGGTGTTAAAGGTAGTTATTTGAAATTTGGTTGAAAAGATATGATCTTTTTGAAATGGCAAAATATTGTGGCCTTTATGAAAGCAGGGTTACCAAATTTTATTAATAATGCGGCGTTAGTGATTACTTCGTTTGCATTAACAACTTTAGTTGTTCAATTACCAAATCAAAGTTATAACAACGGGATTTCCATTTTACAGGAATTATATTCTTCGATTACCCCGTGAATGACAATTGTTTTATCCGCGGGGATTGGTTTAACCCAGGGAGCTCGTTCAATTATTGCTTATAACTATGGGGCCAAAAAATATAACCGGATTTGGCAGGTGTTAAAACGGGTAAGTATTTTAATTATTATTTGGTTTACCTTAATGCTGGTGGTTTTTATTTGTTTTGGTGGTTTAATGATGCAAGCTTTTGCCTTTCCCAAAGAATATGTTCCCCAGTATCGATGGTGAATTGTAATTAACTTTATGACCTATCCTTGTTGTGCTTTTACTTATATTGCGTTAACTTTATTCCAAGGAATTAATAAATCAATGTTAGGAACTTTTACAAGTAGTTTACGAACTTTCTTAGTAATTTTACCATTAATTGGAATTGGCTATGGGGTCAGTATGGCCACTGGTAACCCCATTTACTTCTTTGTTTTTATTGGACTCAATGATTTAATTTCATCATGTATTATTGTACCAATTCTGGTCCATTATTGGTTTAAATATCGTCAGAAATTAGTTGATTTACCCGATGATTTTCGTTCCACAAGTATTAACGAAGAAACTTTTAAGGATAGTTTAGAACATTTATCAAAAACCAAAGCAGCAGCAATCAAAGAAAAAACAACGCCACCATCAAAAAAACAATCGTAACCTTTAATCTTGGCTATGATTGTTTTTGGTTAACCATAATAACTCACTTATCTTTGGCATTTAATTTATAACAATTTTGGTGGTAAACATTAATTTCAAAGTCATTAGTTAGTCGATAAGCCATTAAATATTCGGGATCATTAATGATATTTTGACAACGGTGACATTTTTTATTCCCAACTTGGCTGATTAATTGTTGATAATTAACATTTTGTAAGGTTTTCATTTTACCCCGACTAATTTTTTTCGCGATTTGTTCAAGATTATTAGTTTGACTTCTGGTAACATATTCGTTTAAATATAATTTAATTGGGCGAAAACCTAGTTTACGATACATGTTAAACCCTTCGGGGGTAGCAATTAACCCGACTAAATCATAGTCATTATTTCACGCGGTTGTTAAGAGATGGTCAATCATTAATTTTGCTAACCCCTGATGACGAAAGTTTTGGTGGGTGGCAATATCATCAATAATAGCAATTTCTTTTTCAAAATAAATATTCCCAGTTCCGGCGGGCAGGTTATTTTTATATAATAAATCAATTTGACAAATTGTTTCATCCTTATTTAATTTTAATAACGTTTTGTAAAAAGCATAATCTCAACTTTTTGGACCAAAGGCACTTTTCAAAATAAGGCTAAAATCCTTTAGCCGCTTATTGTCATTTACCCGGCGGAATTTAACATTTGGGGGGATTTTTTTGCGTCCTTTTTTTCAACGCTTCAAGTCAAAAACCATTCCAATTAATTGTTCATTTAATACAAGACCTAAACTTTCTAAAAAGTCTGTTTCTTGCTCATCATGGTGGTCCCCAATAGTATATAAAATAAAATCAAGATCATTATCAACTTGATATTTGGTAATCTCTTTAATTTTTTCGCTATCTTCGTCATAATCAAATTGCGTACTAATTGCAACGGTATAGGTATTGCCTTCTTCAGTGGTAATTTCTGTTTGATAAATTTCATTTTCAACATCAATAATATCATAGCCACCTTCTTCTCGAAAGGGGTCGGTGACATAACGCACAAAATTTTGGGCAAGGGTGGTGGCCTCATACTGGCCTTTAAATTTAAATATTTTTTTGATCTTACGGTTCTGGCGATATTTTCTTTTCATGTGAACTACTCTCTTTTCCCTGATTTTTTATAAAGTTCTACATAAATATTATAAAATGTTTTTGCAAAAAATAAATTGAAAATTAATGGTTATTTGCCGAGTTAGCAACTAATTTATTAATTGTTTTTAAAATTTTTTATTTAAAAAAGGTATCTTATTTTAAAAAGTTATTATAAAATAAAAACGAGATGAGACAATAATGGAAACATAAATTAGGTTATTAAGAAAAACTATTCAATAAATAAGGAGAATAAATAATGAAAAATCGTAAAATTGTATTAGTAGGTTGTGGTAGTGTGGGAACATCATTCTTATATGCTTCAATTAACCAAGGATTAGCACAAGAATATGTTTTAATTGATATTAATCATGACTTGGCGGAAGGAAATGCCCTTGATTTTGCTGATTGTAATGCAGTCTTAGAAAAACCATTTGTTAGTGTCGAGGCCGGAGATTATCCGGACTGTAAAGATGCTGATATTATTGTAATTACGGCTGGTCGCCCCCAACGACCAGGGGAAACCCGATTAGATATGGTGGCAGATAATGCGCGGATTATGAAAGATATTGCTTTGCAGATTAAAGCATCGGGATTTAACGGAATTACAATTGTTGCTTCTAATCCTGTTGATGTAATGACAATTGTTTATCAACAAGTAACTGGTTATGATCACCACCGGGTGCTAGGATCAGGAACTATTTTAGATTCTTCCCGTTTACGTCGGTTAGTGGGGGCTAAATTAAATGTCCACCCGTCTTCTGTCCATACTTATATTTTAGGTGAACATGGTGACTCTTCAATTGTACCGTGAAGTGCCGGAACAATTATGGGGAAACGCATTAGTGACTACATTGAAGATGGCAAAATTACTCGCGCAGAATTAGAATGATGCCGGGAAGAAGCAGTTAATATGGCTTATAAAATTATTGAAAAGAAAAAATCAACTTTTTATGGGATCGGAGTAGCATTAGCATATATTGCCCGTGCGATTATGCGTGGTGAAAACGCGGCATTATTAATTGGTGCTTATTTAGATGGTGAATATGGCCAAAAAGGAATTTACATTGGTGTTCCCGCAATTGTTAACCAAAATGGCTGAAGCCGGATCATTACCTTACATATCAATAACGAAGAACAAAAAGAATTTGACCGGTCATGTCAAACTATTAAAGAAACAGTTAAAAAGGCATTTGAAGCAATTGATATTAAATACGAAATTTAGTATAATAAAAGTAGAACATTTAAAATGTCATCAACAAAAAGTGATGACATTTTTTAATTAAGAGGGTGAAAAAAATGTTTAATAAAAAATCTAAATCACCAGTACCACAATGAAAAAAAGATAAATGAAAGTTATGAAAAAATTATTATTGACACCGAAGCTTTTTTCGCTGATTTTTATATATTTGTTTTAATATTAGGTACCAACCTTATGAAAGAGGGGCCACAGAAAAATGATGCGAAATGGAACAAGAAAAATGAGGCTTTTATCAACGGGAGTATTATGGAAAGGATGCTCCTAATCAAGATCTTTTTAAAAATAAAAACAATAATAATATAACTAAGTCCTCTGTTTCTTTATTAGGTAAAAAAAACCAAAATAAGGAAAAACATAGATTACTTAACGAACAAAAAGATCAAATTGTTGCTTCCACAACAAATGAACAAAATACTCGGTAAGGTTTTTTCTTTTTACCTTATTGTTATTAACCAGAAAACTATTATAATTTAAGGTAGATAAATGAGGTGAAAAGGATGCAACAGCCATTATCATTTTTATGGCGACCACAATCATTACAAGATGTAATTGGCCAAGAACATTTGATTAATGATCAGAATGGAATTTTATCACGGATGATTAAAAATAATTTTGTTAGTTCTTTAATTTTTTATGGTAATCCGGGCATTGGCAAAACTAGTATTGCCTTAGCCTTAGCCAATGATTTAAAAATTGAACATAGTATTTTTAATGCGGCGATTGATAAAAAAAGTGATTTAGAAAAAATCATTAAAAAAGCTGAAAATTATGATCGTTACATTATAGTTTTAGAAGAAATTCACCGGATGAATCGTGATCGCCAAGATATCCTTTTACAATATTTGGAACATGGTAATTTAATTATGTTTGCTTGTACAACCGAAAATCCGTTTTTTGTTATCAATCCTGCGATTCGCAGTCGAAGTAATATTATTGAGCTAAAACCAATTTCAGCAACTGAAATGTTTAACGGTTTAAAACGAAGCTTACAAAAATCAAAGGATATTAAACTGGATATTACTGATGAAGCCTTAAGTTATATTTGCAATTTAGCCAGTGGTGACTTACGAGTTGCCATTAATATTTTAGAACTAGCAATTCATTTATATCCCCAAGAATTAGTTAATCTCGATATTGTGCAGGCAATTTCGCCAACTGCTAATTTATTAAATTCCCATTATGGTGATGAACACCATGATTTAAAATCAGCCTTTCAAAAATCAATTCGGGGTAGTGATGTTGAAGCTGCTCTGCACTATTTTAGCCGGTTATTAGCCAGTGGTGATTATGAAGCATTATTGCGTAGAATGTTAATTATTAGCTATGAAGATATTGGGTTAGCAAACCCCGCCATTCCCTTACATGTTAAAGCAGCGATTGATTCCTTTCGTCAAATTGGCATGCCTGAAGGAATTATCCCGCTTGGGTTAGCAGTAATTGAAATGTGTTTAAGTGAAAAATCAAATAGTGCTTATTTAGCAACTTTTAAAGCTTATGAAGATGTTATCAATGGCAAAGTATATTCAGTACCGTTACATTTGCGCGATACTAGTTATAAATCGGCTAAGAAATTAAACCGGGGGTTAGGTTATAAATATCCCCATGATTTTCCTAATGACTATGTTAAACAACAGTATTTACCAAATGAATTGTTAGGAACAGTTTATTACCAACCTAAATTACATAGTGTCTATGAAAAACGATTAAATGATTTATACCAAGCTTTTAAAAATAAAAAATAAGAAAACTATTACAAATTGGAAAAGTTGCTTTTTTTCATAAAATTGGTTAAGATAATTGAATTGCTATTTTAATTTAAAATAGCACTTTTTTTATTCAATTTAATAAAGGAGCCTTAAATGTTATTAGAAACTAAGAAAATCAACCAAATTTGAAAACAAAGTTATAAATTATTATTTGCTATCATTGGGATTAGTATTTTAATTTGAAATTTAATTGGTGGTTATTTTGATAACTATACTATTAATATTGTTTATAAAGGTGATTACAATGACTATACCATTAATTTTTTCAGTACCTTTACGGGCTGGTCTAATATTATGTTATTAGTCTGGTTTTTATATGCTGGAATTTGTCACCAGTTGGAAAATAAACGAAAACTGTTATCTTATCCGGTGGCTTTAACTGTTGGGTTATATATTACCATAACTTTTATTATTTATAATTGTTTACTAGTGCCGACCCAAGGGTTTCCCAGTGATCCCCGCAATGTTATTACTACTATTTTTGACCATATTATTAATCCGCTGGTTTTTGTAATTTATGTTATTTGTTTTTTTGAAAACAAACAACCAGTGAAATCAACTGTTTTACTAAAAAAATATCTCGCGAAAATAATTGGGTTTTTATTAATTTATTGTTTTTATGCCATTGTCCGGGGGGGAATTACGCCGGGCTGCTGGTGATCGTTATACATATTTTGACCCCCACGCAGGAGGCGAATTAGCTAACACATGATATCCGTATTTTTTCTTAAACTTACACGACCCAACCTTTGGAATTCCAGGAGTGGCGTGATTCTTTATTATTGTTGCAGTTATTATTGGCCTTCTTGTTGGTAGTTTATATTTATATAATTTTTTAAGTAATAAAATGGTTACTAGTAAATACTATCCCAAATTACAAAGTCAATAAATGATGTTACCTTTAGGAAAATTAATTCCTAAAGGTTTTATTTTTTTTAAAGAATAAAATGATAAAAATTTTACTTTTTTAATTAAAAATAGAAAAAATTAGACATTTATGAATTATCCGGTATAATAAAATACAAATAATAGGATGTTATTTTGTACACAACAGCTAATATTTAATAAATTTTGATAGTTATTACTAAGGAGAAAGGAAGATATGTTAACAACACACAAGAAGAAAAAGTTGGTGATGCCAACCAATTTTACGATTATTTTAATGATTTTAGTTGTCATTATTATTGTATCGTGAATCCCTAATACAGCGGACCATAAATTAGGGATTTTAGATATGTTTTATGCCGCAATTAAAGGATTTATTAGTCGCGCTGATTTAATTGTTTTTTTATTAGTAATTGGGGCTTTTTTAAAAGTAACAATGGATTCAAAATCGCTAGAAGCCGGAATTGGTCGTTTATTAGCGAAAATGAAAGGGAAAGAAATTTATTTTATTCCCTTAGCAACCTTTATTTTTTCCCTGGGGGGAACTGCATACGGAATGTGTGAAGAAACCCTGGCATTTTATCCCTTTATGATGCCGCTATTATTAGCGGCTGGGTTTGATGGGTTAACCGCGTTTATGGTAATTATGCTAGGGAGTGGGGTTGGTTGTTTAGCAGCCACTCTTGATCCCTTTGCCCTATTTACCGCGGCTGATGCCATTAATAAGGTTTCCAATGGGGCTCAAATTGCCATTTCTGATGGAATTATTTGACGTTTTATTGGGTGAGTAATTTTAACGGGGTTATTAATTGCTTTTATTACTTGGTATGCCTCACGAGTGAAGAAAGATAAAAAGAACTCTGTCTTTGGCGAATATTATGATGAACATTTGCAAAAATTTGTTAAAGCAGGGGAAATTCCGGAGCTAACTCGAAAACGGAAATGAGTAATTGGAATTTTTATTACAACTTTTGTTATCCTAATTTTTTGTATTATTGCCTGAGATAAGTTTGGAATTAATGTTTTCTTAATGCTCGCCAGTGTTTTAAATGGTAATGGGAACACTGATAATAACTTTGTTTATTGGGCCCATTTGCATGGTATTGGTGGGATAGGGCAGTTTTGAGATAGTGCCAATGGCGAATTTATTAATGTAACTGCGCAAAATGCTAGTGATGCTGCCCATCAAATTGCCACATTTTCGGGTGCATTTGTTTTACACTACGATTATGATGGAACAGTCCATTATGAAATTACTGATGCTTTTAAAAACTTTTTAACAAGTCACGGTTATCAGGGCCAATTAAGTTTTGATTATTTATCTGCCTTAGCTGATACCACAAAATCAGGAGTCTATATATTTGGTAATATGATTGCGATTGGAACGTGGTACATGGCAGAAATGGCTTGTTTATTCTTTATTTCGACATTAATTATTGGGTTCATGTTTTGACATACTGAACGTCATTTTGTGGATAAATTTATTAGTGGAAGTGGGGAAATGCTAGGAATTTCCCTAATTGTCGGGGTTTCCGCCGGAATTGGGGTGGCCTTATCAATGTCGGGAATGTCGCACCACATTATTAATGGTTTAACCAACGGTCTTAGCCACTTACCAAAAGTCGGAATTGTGGTGGTATCATACTTTATTTATTTACCATTATCATTCTTAATATCTTCGACTTCTGGTTTAGCAAATGCCACTTTCCCTGTTTTAGGACCAGTTGCTAATAACCTGGGAGTTGCCCCCCAAGTTATTACAGCTTTTGTAATGGCGTTAGGATGAGTTAATTTATGATCACCAGCATCGGGAGTGGTTCCTGCCGCCTTGGGGTTAGCAGATGTTGATTATGCGAAGTTCTTTAAGGGAGCATGGCCAATATTAACAATAATGTTCATTGTGCCGATTCTCTTGCTAATTATTGGGAGTTATTTACCAATGTTATCAAATTAATAATTTCTTAAAATCCCATAAATTTTAAAAAAACTAATAATTTAGTTTAAATAGTTTTAAAAGTGTTTCAACAAATAAAAATCTATGATAAGATTAAGTTGTTAATTTAAATAGATTTTAGGAGTTGAAAAAATGGCTACTATTGTTGTAAAAAATGGCGAACCGCTAGATAAAGCGTTAAAACGTTTTAACAAAGTATCAGCAGTGCGCCGTAAAGAAGCCCGTCGAAAAGAACATTTCTTAAGTAAGAAAGAAAAAAGACGATACAAGCAAGAACAAAACCGTAGTTTTAGATAAAAAAAACCAGATTTCTGGTTTTTTTTAAATTTCTTAAAAATTACTATCTTTTAAAATTACATAATCAACTTTTTTAATGGCTTCTAAATCACGTCCCCCAGCATAGGAAATTGAAGATTGTAAGTCCTCAGTCATTTCTTTTAAGGTATCAAAGATACTACCACGAACGGTAATTAATTCTTTTTTCCCTTCGACATATCTTTTTTCTCCTTTATTATATTCACTGGCTGATCCAAAGTATTCTTTGTACTCAACCCCATTTTCGACAACTAATTTCCCTGGTGATTCTTGGTGGGCAGCAAATAAGCTTCCAATCATACACATCGTCGCTCCCATTCGGATTGATTTTGCAATATCACCATTTACACGTAAACCACCATCAGCAATGATTGGTTTTGAGCTTCCTTTACTACACCATTTCACGGCTGCTAATTGTCAGCCCCCATTGCCAAAGCCGGTTTTTAGTTTGGTAATACATACTTTTCCAGGTCCAATTCCAACTTTGGTTGCATCAGCGCCTCAGTACTCTAAATCACGCACTCCCTTAGGGGTTCCAACATTTCCTGCAATAATAAAGACTGCTTCTTTAAAATTCTTGCGAATATGTTCAATCATTTTTTTAACTGATAACGCGTGGCCATGGGCAATATCAATTGTAATGTAATCTGGAATTAGATTTTCTTTTTTTAGGTTATCAATTACTTGATAGTCACTTTCTTTGACTCCAACAGAAATTGAGGCAATTAAGCCTTGTTGTTTCATTTTTTTCACAAATGCGATTTGGTCAACATTAAAACGATGCATAATATAAAAGTAATTTTGTTGGGCCAATTTTTCACATAATTCTTCGTTAACAACAGTCGCCATGTTAGAAGGGACTACTGGTAAGTTAAAAGTATGCTTTCCTAATTTAACACGGGGATCACATTCTTTTCGTGATTCTACCACACACATTTCAGGAATTAATTGAATATCTTCATAGTCAAATGCTTTCATTTTTCACCTCACATAATTAAATTTACCATAGTTTGGGGGGAAGGCAACTATTAAAATTAATTAATTAGGTAAGGTGCTTCATAATATGGGTAAATATTTAAAAAAATGTAATTTTAACAAAAAAAGTGTTTAAAATTAGTAATTATTTCTTGTTTTGTTTTCTCCTATTTTATGTTAACTTATGAATGTAAGTTAAGTAATTATTTTAGTAACTAATATTTTAAAGGAATGAAGGTATTTTATTAATAATTTTTATTACGGATTATTTAGATTATTTTGGAAGCCACAGGTTCTAATTAATAAAGGAGAACTTTGTATATGTTATTGCATCAAGATATTATCCAACTCCGCGAACTTTTTTATACCCAAAGCGATACTTTTTTAAAAAAATTTGCCCCCACCTTTGACCTGTTTTTTAATAATTATGATACCTTAACTACCATTGAACAGGAACAATATTTAAATGCCCTCCATTTATTATGCATTCGCGAGTTTAAAGATAATTATGAAACTAACCAGCTATTTCAATTGATTAACCATTTTATTCGCCAAGATGGTAAATTAGAAACTGATGAAAAAAACATTCATTATATTTGGTATGGTTTGTTAGAACCTCACCAAACAAATTGTATTAAAGTCTGAACTTATTATAATCCGGATTATCAAATTAATTTATGGACTAATTTTGATAGTAGTTTAGTGAATTTATTGCATTTAAAAATTAAGGAAGCGGCCAACAATGATTTAGCGAAGATTATTAAGTTACAAAATGAGTTTTACCATGATTATTATTTAAAACATCAAGATGCTAGTTTTAACGAAAATGTTAAGCAATTCTTAGTTAATAAAAAGTTAATGTTAGAATTCCGAATTGAAGAGATCATTCAGGAAATTAAAGAATCATTTTACCAAGTTCAACAAGAATTACAAAAATTTACGCATAACCAGGTAATTATTCGCGAAATTAATGAAGAAACATTACGCTGTGGGAAGGTTACTTATTGGTTTTTAAATAAGGAATTAAATTTACGCCAACACATCAAATCGGTTTCTAATCGGTTGCGTTATTTAATTTTACGTGCTTATGGTGGCATCTATTTGGATTGGGATGTTTTACCAAGTTTTAATAAAAAAATGTTAGCAAGTTATTTACTTAATTTTCAGGATAATGATCGTTCGCGGTTAATTTTGAAAAGAGAAATTCTGATGCTCTTAAATAATCAGGATTTATTAGATTATCACTCGCAACGAACAGTGCAGATGTTAACTTTAATCAGCAAAAGTTATTTACAAATTTTTTTAAAGCACCACCAACCAACCTCGCCATTGATTACTTCAGAAAGCTATCTGGAAGGGATTTTAAGTGAAATTATTGATCATTTTGGGTTTGATAATTTAATTGTGCCGTTAGGAGATTACATTATTAGTAATGGCTATCATATTATGTTTGGGGGACCAAATGATTTTTATAATGATAAGTTTTTAATTGCGAAAAAAAATAGTGTTTTTTTAAACCGGTTAATTTTAACAATCCAAGAAATTGATAAATATATTGAACAAAAAACCTATGATTTATTAAGTTATAATAACCAAACATTATCTTCTTTTTACCATGATTTATTATTACAAGAGTCCAATAGTAATTATTTAAATTTTATTAACTATCGCTTTGATTATTTGATTCCTGATATTAAAACCGCAACTTCGCACACTGGTTCGAAGATTATTAGTTTTGCCTTTGCTAATTTGTTTATTAATTGGTTAAAAAAAATAAACGAAAATATACCTAATGAATTTGTTCCACAAATTATTGGAGAAAAAATTCGCTTGCAAATTTATAAGAAGTTTTTTTGTTATAATAATTTACTATATGACAATATTAAGGATAACCAAATGTTGATTGGAAACTTAAACTGACCAGATAATTCCAATAATAATTTATATCATCATTTGGCACGCCAAGAGTATGTTTAAAGTAATTTTTTTAAAAATTACTTGCTTTTTTATTTTTTTCTTTAATAATTAATTTATTGGAAGGAGAATCGTAAGCATGAAATTAAATGGACTTGGTTTAGGAGGAATCATTATTATCCTTGTTGGGAGTGGTTTGTGTATTTTAGGCTCTATCATTATTTTATTTGCTGGTTTATCAACTTTTAACATTGCGGGTCAAATTATTTTGTTTTTTGTTATTATGTCACTAATCTTACTAACTTTAGCAATTATTTTTGGGGCTCTGGCAATTACCAAAAATAATAATGGTTTACGAATTACCTGTGCGGTATTAGCAATTGTAGCGATTGCCTTTGCTTGAATTAACTGGGGAGTTCCGGTCCTATTATTATTAGTGGGTGGAATTTTAACCCTATGTGGGCGAATGGTTCCCATTTCCGCGCCGCTTGCGCCTAACCCCGCTAATAATTATCCCCCCGCAGCTAGCTCAGAAGGTAATGATTTAGATTCTAATTAATTAAATCCCTAGGGGATTTTTTTATTTTTACTGAAAGGAATGGTCAAATTATTTTTATTGTGTATAATAAATATATTACTTATAATAAAATATTAAATTATATTAATTTACCAAAATAATAACATTTTAATAATCCTTATTATCGATTTCTATAACAATTTTTATCATGCATTATTAATTATTTTAAAGCAATGTTAATGATAAGGAGCGGTTCTGATGTGGCGTAAGCATAAATGACTTTTAATTATAGCAAGTAGTTTGACAGCAATTATCTTAATTCTTAGTTTAGGGTTGGGATTATATTTTGGCTTGGCAGCAAAACAACACCAATCCCATAATTCATCGCCCTCATTAGACGAAATCAATAATCCACAGTACCAACTGCTTCACCAATTTAATAATAGAATTGTTAATTTTAAAAAAGATTATCAAAATAATTTATATGTGCTATTAGGTGATCATGAATTGTGGAAAATAACACCCACTGGCGAAGTTATTTTATTAATAAAAAAAATTAACATTATTACTTCCACTTATCCAATTTTACAATTTGATATTCGCGGGAATTGATATCTTGTTGATGATTGTCAAATGTGAACTGGTAATGGCAAGGCCAATGATATCCAAGAATTATTTAGTTTTGCCAAAAATCCGCAAGATAAACTTGATCTTCAAATTACGGCGTTTAATGTTAATCCAATGGGAGAATGAATCGCCGCTGTTAATGTGAAAGATACGACAACAACTGATCTATGGCAGGGGTTAGCTAACCATTCCCCAGTCCAAATTGTCAATAAAACCCCAGGGATCATTACTATGCTTCAATTTGACCACCAAAATAATATTTTTATGGTGAATAAACAAACTATCTATCAATTTAACCGCACCCTAAAAACACTGGACCCGGTTTATATGAACCCTGTCGATATTATTGAAATTAATTTTGACCACCAAAATAATTGGTATATCTATGATGTGCAAAGTACTGTCCAAATTGGTCACCAAGCGGGGATGCTAATTCCTGATCATTTCTACCAGTTACCACCACCGTTCTTAGTAGCAACGACCCGCGATCTTGTCTCCGAATTAAGACACCAGTTTTTATTGTTATATTTAAATTGAAATTTTGACCAAGCTAACCATTGAGCAATGCGCATTCAAAATAGTATTGTTGTGGGTGATATTAACGGAATTATTGGCTATTATCATTTAAAATTATTTCCTAATTATGTGGGGGATGGGGCGAACAACATTCACAAAATTATTTTTTGAATCTTTTATTTTTTAGATGAGCAGCACTTGCAACTTGTTACTTATTACAAAGCCTTTATCATTGATTTAACCGCCGCCCAAAAATATCCAACTCCAGAACCTAATGGTTATTTTCTCATTTTTGAAAATAAAACTGCCAACCTTTTTACTAGCGATTTCGAAAATAAGTTATAATTAAAACACGACAAAATGCAGAGGGGGATAACATATGTTTCAAGAAAAACTAACCTTAGAATTTCAAAACGAAGAGTATGAATTTCAAACCGTAGCAACAATTGAAAATATTTATTACCAAGCCAAAAATCATATTAAAGTTAATTTTAATTATTATAATAACACCAAAATGAATATTACTGATACAATTGCAATTCCAATTGCCGAAGATGTCTCAGTCTTTCAAGCTGCTTATCAGGCAATTACTGACTATATTTTTAACCATCTTGTGTGTGAACATGATGAAAAGAAAGAAATTACTACTCATCACCATGATGATCAAACCAATGAAATTATTTTTCATGTTATTTGTACGCGCTGTGGGGCGGAAGCTGACTTACGTGTTCCGTTTAACCCGGAAAAATCCTTAAAACAGGAGATGGAAGAATTAATCTGGTTTACTCCTGATGAGCAACCAAAAGTTGCTGTTATTTTGCAAGATTAATTCAAGGAAACTCACTCTTTTCTCGGTAAATTAAAAGTAGAAAGGAGTGATTTTTAATGTGGTATCCTTTTGTTCAGCAAGAACAAGCAAATGATTGTGCCTATGCTTGCTTGGCAATGCTAGTTAATTATTATCATCATCAGAACCTTAGTATTAGTGAAATTAAAACAACTAACCAGCTCAATTCTAACGGGGATGTTAGTATTTATGAATTAGGGAAACTGGCTCAGAATTATCAAATTACCTTATCACCATACCAAGTTACTAAAAATGAATTTTTAAAAATTAAAGTATTTTCACCAATCGTTGTTTATTTATTAACCAAGGAAGGGCAGGGTCATTTTGCAATCTTATATCAAAAAAAGCACCACCATTATTTAATTGCTAATCCTAGTGCCCAAAGTTTACAATGAATAACAGAGGCTGACTTTTTAGAAATGTTTCATCAAGTTGCTGTTTTTACGAAAAAAAATGAGAATCTTAAATTTAAAAATAAATCCTTTGCCAACATTTTTTATTTTTTAAAGCCATATTGAAAAGCAAGTTTATTGTTAATAATGATTGGGATCTTGGTTAACTTTGTGATGATCTTAAACAAAAGTTTTATTAAAATTTATCTGGACCAACTCCATAAATTAATTCACCATGAAATCATTCTGCTGTTCGTAGTTTTTACTTTGATTATTTTGTTGAAGCATTTTCTGACCTTTTGTTGACAAAAATTATTGCTAAAGTTTCAATTTAAGGTTACTCATGATGTTGTTGGTGCTTTTATGGATAATTTAAATTTGCTAAGTTTGACTGAATATGAAAAATTTGACCATAGTGATTGGCTAAAACGAATGGAAGATTTAACCTTGTTAGCTAATTTTATTGGTACTACCACGTTAACAGCTTTAATGCGAACCATCATGATGGTAATGAGTTTTATTTTATTATTAACAATTAGTAATGTAATTTTATTAATTGTTATTTTAGAAACAATCTTTAATTTTTTACTAGCGCTCATCTTTTGACAAATTAATAAAATTATTTACTATCGTTGGTATGAAAAATCATTATCTTATCAAAGCCAAGTGCTTCAATATTTTACGAGTTTTATCGCCCGGAAATCGCGGAATTTAACAACCCATTTTTATTACCAGTGAAATAAAGAATACCAAGATTTATTACAAGCAACTTACCAGTTAGAACAAGGTAGTGCGCACCACCAGAGTGTGTTAAATATTTTCAACCAACTTTTAAATTTGGTTATTTTTTACCTGGCGGTTAATTTAATTACAACACAGCACCTTAGTATTGGTGATTTGATGTTTTATTCTGCACTAGCATTATATTTTAATGACTTTAGTAATTTATTTGCAAACGTGATTGCCAATAAAAGCCATCTTATCAATGCCTATCAACGCGTTGAATGATTATTATTTAAGAATTATGCATCACCCACAGCGTTCAATAATTTACCAACCAAAATTGAAGAAATTACAATTAATAATTTAACATATGAAATTAATGGCGTTAGTTTATTTAAAAATCTCTCCATCACTTTGCACCATCATCTTTTTTTAAAAGGAGCATCGGGGGTTGGCAAAACAACATTACTAGCAATCCTTGGTCGTCTCAAGCAAAACTACCAGGGTGAGATCTTAATTAATAAGCAAGTTAACTTGGCAACTATTGATGAAGGTGAATGGCGAGCAAAAGTTATGATTTTACACCAACAAGATTACTTATTTGCCAATAGTGTTTATGATAACATCATTAATTTTAATCCAAACACTAACATTGCAATTTTAAAACACCCGGTGATTCAAACAATTTTACAAGCAAATCAGATTGACTTCACAAGAATGCTTGTAAATAATGGTGACAATTTGTCAAAGGGCCAACGCCAAATTATCTTATTTCTTAATTTACTTTGTCAAGACAAAGAAGTTTATTTTATTGATGAAAGTTTAAGTAATGTTGATGAACAAACAAAGTTAACGTTAGTTAATTTCTTATTAACTTCAAAACAAAATAGTTTAATCATTTATTGTGGTCATGATCGCCAAATTGAACAATGTTTTTCCCAAGTAATAGATTTAAGTGCGGAGGTTACCCGTAAGAATGTTTAAAATTAAACCGGGGCTATGCCTAATTATTATTCTTAGTTTAATTGGCGGGCTCTTTATTTTTTTAAGCAGCCAAACTGTTAGCATTGTTTATAATGGGTACTTAACTTTGCACAACCTTAGTAGTGATCCAGGCGATGATAATAGTCAAGAAGTAATTTTAGAAATTAGTGACCCGCAATTTCATGACTCGACTTTATTAACAACAGTTAAAATGATTAAATATCAAAAAAATAATTTATGGTACCAAATTACTAACCACTTTCATTCAACTAATAATTATCTTGTGTTAGAGACCCTGTCACCCGCCGAACTTGCCACATGATATCAACCAGCGCAGGTTTTTCTTGGCAATTTTTCAATGCTAGAATATTTTTTTACGATGATATTTTAATTTGTTATAATATAAGTAGTGAAATGAAGGGTGATTTTGTGGAAGATAATTTTGATATCAATAATGCGACGCATTTTGCAGTTGATAATTTTAACCAAGATTTTATCAATATTTTTAACAAAGTTAAGGAAACGTTAAAAATTATTGAACCATTAGAATTAACATTAAATTTTGTTGATGAACAGACTCAGGTTGAGTTAAATAAAAAATATCGTCATAAAGATTATGTGGCGGATGTTCTAACTTTTGCGTTAGAAGAAAATGAAGAACTTGATTTATTTAAACTAACAGGTTTACGCTCGCTGGGTGATATTTTTATTTGTTATCCCAAAGCAGTTAGCCAAGCGGCGGAATATCAACATTCATTGCGCCGAGAATTAGCATTTTTATTTACCCATGGGATGCTGCATATTTTAGGTTATGATCACCAGACTAAACAAGATGAAGAAATTATGTTTAATTTGCAACGAATTATTCTAAATGATTTACAAATTCTCCGAAATCCAATAGAATAATATTGTGAGTTATTAAGAGAGGAAAAAAATAATGGCAAGTCGAAATCCAAACAAAAAAAAGATGTTCTTTAAATTACGTAATAAATTTGCGAATGCTTTTCGTGGTGTTTACACGGCAGTTAAGGAAGAATCAAGTTTAATTATTCATATTATTGTTTCTATTGCAGTAATTGGATTAGGGATTTGACTGCAACGCGAAGTACCCAGTGAATTTGGATATTTACAATGAGCAATTATCTTGTTAACCATTGGGAGTGTAATTGGTTTTGAATTAATTAACACAATGGTTGAAAACTTTGTTGACTTATTGTCCTTTGAATATAATATTAAGGCCAAAAAAATTAAAGATATTTGTGCCGCGGCGACCTTAATTAACTCAATTTTAGCTATTGCGATTGGTTTACTAATTATGTTACCACCATTAGTTGATGTTATTAAAATTTATTTAAAAATTTCATAAAAGAAAGAGTAAAGGAAAATAGCAATGAGTAGTTGATTTGATAAATTAAATAAATTAAAGGACCATGCATATGTTCCATATTCCCAGTTTCATGTTGCTTGTATTTGCGAATTAACTGATGGTCAGACGGTAATGGGGGTTAATGTGGAAAATGCTGCCTATCCGGTTGGGTTATGTGCCGAACGAACAGCTTTATCCCAAGTTTATACTTTAGGATATCAAAAAAAAGACATTAAAAAACTATATTTATATACTGATAGTCACCATATTGGTTCGCCCTGTGGAATGTGTCGCCAATTTATTTTTGAATTAGTTGGTGGGGAAGTAGAGATTGAAATTTATAATCAGGGGGGCGAGTCATTAACGATTAAAGTTGCTGATTTATTACCATATGGCTTCACGAGTGGAGATTTAAGTTAGCTATGAAGTTTAGTAAGAAAAAGCCGGAAGTTAAAAAACTAAAGTTCCATGATGACTTGGAAACGGTTGATTTAGAAAATAGTACCGATTTAATTACGCCCCAAGTTTATAAAACAGTGCCTGACAGTGAACTTGCCCAATATATGGAAAATAACAAGATTTATATTAAGTTATTTTATACAATGCATGACAAAAGGATTTTATTTCGTCATAATTTTTGGCGTAAATTACCAAATAGTAACATCCAAGATTATGCTAAAAAATATATTAATGCGTTAACAGAACGCTTAAAAATTACTGGGATGCATTTAACCGAAGCAGAATTTAATTCGCCCTGGGAAATTCATGAATATGATGTTGAAGGTTACCAAGGAATTAATTTAAAAACAGTTACTATTAAGAGTTGAGTTAAAAATGAAAACAATAATAAATGAGTAATTGTTGTCCATGGTTTAAATTCGCACAAATTTCGTTCAATTTTCTTTGGGCTAATTTATTTGCGCTTAGGTTATAATATTTTAGTTTATGACCAACGCAATCATGGTGAATCTGATAAAAGTATTACCACAATGGGTTACAATGAAAAATATGACCTTGCCGCAATTGTTAATTTTTTAAAAACGCAATTTCAAGGGAATGTTGATGAAATTAACTTTCATGGGTGGTCAATGGGAACTTTTGTGATTGTTGAATATTTAAAAGAAGATTATGAAAAAGAACGGAAATTAATTAAATGAGTTGTTCTTGATTCAACGGTTGCTAATCTAAATGATTTATACCGCTACTACATTTTAAAATTACGTTTTAATTATTTTGAACATTTTTATGCAATTCGCCGCTATGCAATTGATACGCGCGGTTATGATCCCGAACAGTTAAATCCCGGAGAAGGGTTAGAACCATTGAAACGGTTACCATTTTTATATATTTTAAACAAACGCGACCATGCTACACCTTATTTAATGGGTGAAGAAGCATACCAAAATAAAATTGGATGTGAAAAACCTCAACTTAGTGTTAAGGTTGATTTTGATGGTGACCATGTGCGCGGTATTTATAATGATCCAGATAAATATTTATCCTCAATTGCTGAGTTTATTAAAAAGTATTCAAAATAAAAGATAACTGTTAGGTTATCTTTTATTCGTTTTGATAATCTTTTCTGTTCTTAGTTTTGGTTTTAATTCAATTTTTAAATTTAATTCAAATTTTTTCATACCATAATGTTTTATCCTGATATTTCTCAAACACTTTAAACATTGCATTATTTAATAAAGTTAATAAAATTTGCACCCCCGAAAAAATAACAAAAAATCCAAAAATAATTAATAGGCTATATTCAACTTTTGAAGCATTTTCCACCATGGGAAAATTTAAATCTAAGAAAGGGTAAGGATAAGCTCAAGCGGTATTTCCATCTTTCGTTCATATTGCTCCGCGCACTACAACATAAAAAAAGTAAAATAATGGATAGCTGATGGCAACTCACCAGTCTTTTTTAACAAAATTTTTGACCCAATGAATTTTATAATCCCCAAAAGTTAGGAAAGTATAAACAAAGAATAAGATTGGCATCACAAAGTGGGTAACAACTGTACAAGCAACTTGTGCTGAAGTATAATCACTAATGGTTAACTGGCCATTTTTATAACCAGTAATAATTCCAATTCAAAAAATGATAAACATTAAAATATTTCAGTTTAAAATACTTAATTTAAAATTTGTTGAAAAAAATCAGCTTTTTTGCTCGCGATGATGATTAAAAATAATTAAAATTAACCAGACAATGGTAATGATATTAACTTGGACCGAATAAAAACTTAATAAAACATCATAATTTTGTAAACTATAATCAGTTACTCAGGGGTCAAACCGTGGATTAACATATCAGAATTCTTTAAAACAATCCATATAGAAACCATAAGCTAAAAAACTAAAGGCAATTGCACTAATAATAACTTTATAGTATCAAATGTAATCTTTATATCATTTTTTAGGAATTCACCGTTTCATTTTGATGCCTCACTTATGTTTTTTTATTACAATTATCTACATCATAACGGAATTAAAAGTATTTAGCAACACTATCTTTTGAGAGAAATTAAAGTTATAATAAAAATATCAATTTGATAGAAGAGGTGAAAAAAATGTCTAATCAAGTTAAAATTGAAAAACTACAATCAATTATTAGTCGTGATTTAACTTTAATTATGCAAAGGGAAATTAAAGGCCAAGTTTTAAGTGGGATTTCAATTAGTGAAGTAAAATTAACAAATGATTTAAGTCATGCGAAAGTTTATTACTCCTCATTAATGTCAAAAGATAAAGATGAATTGCAAAGTACAATTGATCGTTATCGTAAAGAAATTCGATCAAAATTGGCACATAAATTAGATACTTATAAATGTCCGGAGTTAGAATTCATTTATGATGATTCCTTAGATAATGCTAATAAAATTGAAGCAATTTTAAAAAAAGTAAAAGAATAAGTTTATTAAAAAAATATCTGACCCAAGAGGGTCTTTTTAATTAATAAATAATTGATCTATCTTGATAAAATTTTTGGATCCGATATTATTAATAATACAATAAGGAGAATTAAAATGAACTGACGGTATTTTTTAAAAAGGTTTAATATGAAGTTATTACCAACATTATATTTAATATTTTTATGTTGATATTTTTTCATGTTTTTCTTTTTGCCAGCTTTGGTTCCGTGAGTTTTATTAATATTAGTCTTTACTTGAATGAAGAAAAAATTTAATACGAAAGCAATTTTCTTTAGTGGATGATTTATTATTCCATTAATATTAACCTTATGGATGTTTATTTTACAAATTGGTTTTGTCATTTTTGCCTTTAAACAGTTCCATGAATCTTTATTTGTTTTAGGTTGGATTACTTTATTTGGAACTTATTATACTATTATTATTTTTCAGAAGTTTAAATTTGGTTATTTCTTCATAGAAGAAAAAGAACCAATAAAATCAGATCTTGAAATAATAACTATTATACCTAACCAAGCGCCCCGATGGTTATTATTTATTATCGTTTTACAGAATAAAATAAGAAAATTAAAAATTAAAACGGTGTTATCACCCCCAAGTTTTCTAAAATAAACTAATATTTTAGAAAGGGTGTAAACATGAAAAAAGCAATTATTATTAAAAATGTTAGTAAAACAAATATTTTAAATGCAATCAATCTAGAAATTGAACATCAAGAAATTATAGCAATTATGGGTTTTAGTGGTTCTGGTAAAACGACACTTTTAAATTTAATATCAGGGCTGGATAGTCCAACCACGGGAACAATTGAAATCAACGGAACGAATTTAACCAAACTAAAAGAACCACAGTTAACAAAATTTCGCTCGCAAAATATTTCTTATATTTTTCAGGATTATAAATTAATTGATTATCTTACAATCAAAGAAAATATTTTAATTACCCAGCGAATTAATCATCAAAAAATTGATAATAATAAATTAGATTACTTAGTAAAAACTTTAAATTTAGAGCAAGTTAAAAACTTAAAAATTAATTATTTAAGTGGCGGTCAAAAACAACGAGTATCAATTGCCCGTGCTTTAATTGGCAATAATAATTTTATTTTTGCTGATGAACCAACTGGTGCGTTAGATTTAATTACCCGTGACCAAATTTTAAAGGAATTAATTAATAATGTACGGCACTTTCAAAAAACTTTAATTATTGTTACCCATGATCCTTATGTTGCTCAATATGCTGGTCGTATTATTTTTATTGCTGATCATCAAATTGAATCAATTCATCCGCAACTACAACTTGATGATATTGAGAAGAAAATGAAAGCACTATTTAAAAATGTTTAAGCTTGCCATTTTTCAATTTAAAAAGAATTGATCGCTCTCACTTGCAACATATTGTACTTTATTTATTGGTGCTTTATTTATTGGCACATTTTTAAATTTATTAATTGCCAGTTTTATTAACAGTGCTCAACCAAAGTCGACAAATACAACCTTATTTTTCATTATTTATTTTGGATTAGTTGCCTTAATTTCATTATTAATAATTAAAATAATTTTAAAATTAAATTTTAATTTAAAACTAGAACAATATATGAATTTAAGAATTCTGGGGTTTCGAATTAGTCAAATTCGGTATCTTGTGTTTTTAGAAAATATTATTTTCTTAGTACCAATATTAGCGTTAGCTTTTGGGTTGTCTTTTCCGCTGGCCAATTATTTTATTAAATTGCTAATGCAAAGATCAATTGTTGATGCTAGTTTTAGGCTCTACCAAAACCCAGGATTAATTATCGGGTATGTAATTATTGGAACGCTCTTTGTTAATGTTCTACTATATTTAGCAACTTTTAAGGTAAAAACAATTAGTGTTACCAAGCTAGCTAATAAAAATAAAGATAATAAAAAAGTTTTATGACTTAAAATCATTCTGGGCTGTCTTTTCTTGGGTTCCGGATTTGGAATTTACTATTCAAATGCAACCTTAAATGGTGCAACTTTCCTTTTTGGTGGATTATTTATAATTATTAGCTTTAATTTAATGGGAAAGGAAATTGTTGGAATAATACTCCTTGGCATTACTAAGATAAATAAGAAAGCCTGCTATTTGCAAAATGCGGGAAAAGAATTTTATAGTTCATTAAATAGACTATTTCAAATTATTTTAGTGATAATAATTATTATTTTTTTCTTAACTTATTCATTGTATGGTCTTAATTTTGAGGCATCTGCGCCCACTTTGCAGGGACCTAATAATAATTCTCAGCTTATTGTTTTCAAACATGCGTTAGAATTTTTAGGAACAATTTTATTATTTGTGCTAGGGGTTTTTTCGGTTGTGATTGCCATTAACTATTTGTGAGTTTTTATTATTAGTAATATTAATGAATATGAGTTATTAAGAAAATTAGGTTATCAAAGAAAGAAAATATTCTTGCATTTATTCTATCAATCAATTTTACTAAGTTTCTTTGCCTTAATCGGTGGTTATTTACCAACATTAATTATTGGTTTAATTTTCCAAGAGGATCATCTTTTACAAAGCCCCCTTATTTGAATTTTAATTCCAATCATTTTAGTTAGTAGTATTTTAATAATTAACTTTAGTATTCTGTGGTGTCAATTTAAGTTTAAAAAAATATCTTAAAAATAGTAGTTTAAAACTACTATTTTTATTTATTATGTAATTCATATAAGTGCATGATATTTTCTAATAGTGAGGCAATTGTCATCGGACCAACTCCCCCGGGGACGGGTGAAATCATTTTAACTTTGGAATAGACATCATCAAAATCAACATCCCCACATAGTTTATTATTTTCATCTCGATTAGTTCCCACATCAATAATAATGACATTTTCTTTAATCATTTCTTTGGTTAACATTTTTGGTTTTCCCACCGCCATAACTAAAATGTCAGCTTGTTTAGTGTAATAAGATAAATTATTTGTTTTGGAATGGCAAACAGTTACCGTAGCATGGGCGTTAATTGTTAAGTTAGCAAGAGGCTTACCCACAATGTTACTTCTCCCGACAATAACAACATGCTGTCCAACTAAGTCAATATTATAATAGTTAAATAAACTCATAATCCCTTTGGGGGTAGCAGGCACAACTTTTGTTTTATTAATCATTAGATTTCCAAGGACATGGGCTGAAAATCCATCCACATCTTTTAAAACATCAATAGCATCAATAATTTTATTAGTGTCAATATGATCAGGTAAGGGTAACTGAACTAAAATACCATCAACATTGGGATCATTATTTAAAGTAATAATATGTTCAATTAGTTCTTGTTCAGTAATTGTTGCTGGATATTTTAGCAAATTAAATAAAATTCCGACTTTTTCACAGGCAATTTTTTTATTTTTAATATAAGTACTACTAGCTGGGTTATCGCCAACTTGGATTACACATAGTTTTGGTGTTCGATAATTATTAAGTTTAATATTATTAATTTCGGCAGTAATTTTAGCCTTAATTTCACTGGCCACTAATTTTCCATCAATTATTTTTTCTTCCATTTTTGGTTCCTTTCTTAATACAATCTATCAATATTTTATATGAAAACTAGTAATTTTAATAATTAAAAAATATTATATTAGCATTTAAGATATAATCATAGTAGAAATTAGTTGAAAGGAATGATTGTTATGAAAGATATTCGTAACATTGCAAAAAAAATTAATTTAGCAACTGATGATTTAATTTTGTATGGTGAAAATATTGCTAAAATTAAATATAATAATTTTGATCAGATGAACCGCAAGGGTAAATTAATTTTAGTTACTTCGATTAACCCTACCAAAGCAGGCGAAGGAAAAACTACTTCGGCAATTGGAATTGCTGATAAATTAAATAATTTGGGACATCAAACAATCTTAGCATTGCGAGAACCCTCGTTAGGACCGGTCTTAGGTTTGAAAGGATCAGCTACTGGTGGCGGTGAATGTGTATTATTACCAGAGAATGAAATTAATCTCCATTTCACTGGAGATTTTTATGCCATTACGAGCGCCAACAATTTAGTATCAGCAATGATTGATAATTTTTTGTATTGAGATAATCCACTTCAAATTGATATTAATAAAATTGTGTGACAGCGTTGTTTAGATTTAAATGATCGCGCGTTACGGGAAGTTGAGATTGCTATTAAAAAAGATCTTGTTCGCCGGGAAAAATTTCAAATTACGGCGGCTAGTGAAATTATGGCAATTTTAAGTTTAAGTAAAAACCTTACTGATTTAAGACAACGTTTAGATCAAACAATTGTTGCTTATAATATTAATAATGAACCAATTTATATTAAAGACTTAAAAATAACCGGTTCATTACTGGCGTTATTAAAAGATGCCATTTTGCCAAATTTAGTCCAAACCAAATACGAAACGCCTGCCTTAATTCATTGCGGGCCATTTGCTAATATTTCCCATGGGACGAATTCAGTTATTGCCACAGAATTAGGATTAAAACTAAGTGACTATGTTGTTTGTGAAGCTGGTTTTGGTAGTGATTTGGGTTTTGAAAAATTTAATGATATTGTTAATTCACACCAAGAGTTTACTCCTGACTGTACGGTATTGGTGGTTACGATTAAAGCCTTAAAATTAAATGGTGACTTGCCGGAAGAAAAATTAGATACTCTTGATTTAGCAAGTCTTGCTAAAGGTCTAAATCATTTAGAACACCATATTAATATTATTAAAAATTACCATTTAAATTTTTTAGTTTGCATTAATCAATTTGCCACTGATTTACCAGTTGAAATTAAATTTTTAACTGATTGGTTAGAAAAAAATAAAATTGAATATGGTATTAATAATACTTATCATTTAGGAATTAAAGATCAACCAGATTTAGCAAATAAAATTATTAAATTAGCAAACCAGCCACAACACTATACGCCAATTATTGATTTTAACCATACTTTAATAAATGAAAAAATTGATATAATTTGTCAAAAAATATATGCTACCAATAATATTGAGTATTCCCCGGCAGCTTTAACTAAAATTAAGCATTATAATATTTCGGAATTTAATCATTTTCCAGTTTGTATGGCCAAGAATCACCAAACAATTTGGGGGAATGCTGATCGCCATGATAATAAAGTAATTATCCGGGATCTTAAATTAAACTCGGGCGCACAATATTTTATTGTTTATTTATCAAAAATTATTACCTTGCCAGGATTAAACAAGAATCCGAATGCTTTTGCAATTGATGTTCAAGATAATACAATAATTAACATTAAATAATCTTTTAATTCAAGATATAATTAATGAGAAGAGGAATTTTTAAATTCAATAGAAGAAGGGCTACAGATGGACAAGAAACCAAAGTTTTTAGAATTGAATAGTATTGTTAGTAAACATTTTAATTTACAGACTAATATTAAACGAAAGTTAAAAACAATTTTTGATAATTACCGAAGTGCATTTAAAAAATATGGTTATCAGACAATTGCTCTTGGTGAATTTGGCTGTAAAACCTTAACAAAATATGAAAAGATTGAATTAGAAATTGCGGTTGTTAAATACTTACCAAAAACAACAACTGGGTTACGAGAAAAAATGTTTCAGAATATTGCTAGTGAAATTCGTAAAAATAGTAATTACACTGACTCAAAAAATACGCAAAATGATGGTTATTTAGAATATTTGGTTGAAGAGGAAGTTACCATTAAAGTTCGGATAATTCCGTTTTGCTATAAAAATAATAATGGAAAACTTGACTACTTTTTTTGACGCAATGGGGTGGAAAAGACTGATAATATGATTCAGGTGGTCCAGTATTTTAACAAAGCTAATAAGATTTCAAATAATTTATTACGATGCTTAGTTAAACTAATTAAATATGTCTTAAAAGGAGACTTTGCTTATTATTATATTTTATATACCTTAGTTTTGCGTTGATTTTATGAGTATTTTATCAAACGCTATGATGCTTTTTTACAAAAAATTGATAGTATTAACCGCCTTGAGAAAAAGGACTTAGAAAAATATAATGACATTAACTATCAAAAAAACTGGTTTAGTAAAAATATTGATGGGGAAGAACTAATCTTTTATATTTTAGAGCGGTTTTGACGTTCAGAAACTTATTATTTCCGTGAGTTTGAATTTATAGAAGAAGAAATTTTTGAATCAATTTCTCGTTATAGTTGGTATACTAATAGTGTTTTTTTAACACCATATGATTATTATGTCGATTTTAAAATTTATAATATTAAAGAATTTAATGATTTAAATCTTGTGCAAAATGAATTAAAAAATTCTCAAATTTCTCGGATTCAATATGATTACTGTCGTTCCCATGATTTAGGAATTTATATGACCCCCATTAAAATTGAAGGGGTGGTTGGTTTTATTGATTATGCAATTAATTTTAAAAAGAAAGCAACTGAATTATTTAAAAAACTAGATCCCGAAAAACGAAAAGATGCGATTAGTGTTAATCAACGCGAAATTATGGAAGAGTTAAATTTAATTGCCCACAAGTGATTAACAACTTATCGTCAAAAATTAACATATATTAAAACTTATTTTGATCGAAAATATCCAATTTTATCTGGCACTAACTATTATATGAAAATTCAAGCAATTATTTCTTCGGTCGATAATCTAAAAAATGATGACTATATTATTGGATATGATACTTAATTTTTAATAATTAAGTCATTACCAAAATGAGAAAAATATGATGCAAATGATTTTCATAATTTAAGAAAATAGGATAAAATTAATAGTATATAAATTTATTATTTATATTGAGTTGCAGAAAAATATTTGTCTAATAAGGAGAGAAAATATGGAAAGTAATGAAATTGGTAGGGGTAGTCCATTCTATAATGCTGTTATTAAAGAACTATCTTTAATTGTGGAAACCGAAAATATTGTGGACCAAATTAATCCAATCTTATCATTAGAAATTAAATTATATTATATTAAAAAAAATGGTAACTATACCATGGCAGAAAAAGATGATATTATGAAACGCATTATCATTGAAAAAACTCGTAGTTTAGAACATACCATTAGTGGGCTAGTTAAAGAATACGCTGATGCTTACCAACGTTTTTATCAAAAAGAACCCGAGTTGCACTATACTTATATTAAAATTTTAAAAAAAGTTAAGTTAGTGGCTCAGGAGTTATATGGTCAAAAATTAAATTATGTTAAAACTTTTTATTTCCGTTATTTAGAATGAATGATGTGAAATGAAAACTTGCAAGATTTGCGTTCACAAGCGGTTAAAAAAATTCGCTCGGGGTACCACAAGAATGGTTAATAGTTATGAGCGTTTGCTTCAACGCAACGATTTAATTGAAGATGTTCAAAACCGCTTTTTAGAATTATCAAAGGCAATGGGCGAATTAACAAAAATTGTTTTAGATAATGATAAAGATTTTGAACAATTTTTAGCAAATAATCCCCATCTAAAAAAGACCTTAACATTAGCACAACAAAATTATCGTTTGATTGGGGACAAAATTTTAGTAATTAGTGATTTACAAAAAACAATTTATGGAACATTAACAGAAATTGCTAAAATCTTATTTGAAGAAGCAATTATGGTAACTAAAGGCAACGAAAGTAATTCTAACAAAGTATCAGAAATTATTGAAAATCTTGAAAAAAATAATGGGGAATTTCAAATCAACCAGCAAGAATTGGCCGAATTTATTAATAAGGAAGCCCTAGATGATGAATTTCAAGAATTACTAGAAGGATATAATTTAATTCCAAGTGAAGACCAAAAAGATGATGAGTAAAAAGAGATAATCTTAATTATCTCTTTTTTTCTTGGTCATTATATTATAGAATAACCTTAACAAGGCAAAATTAAGGAGACAAGAAAATGAAAAAGATTGTATTAGCAATTACTGGTAGTGTTGCTGCTTTTAAGGGGTTAAAATTATATGAAGCTTTAAAAAAGAAATACCATGTTGAATTAGTTCTTACAAAAGGAGCTCTGCATTTTTTAGAAAACCTTCCGGCAGAAATTAATACTGAAATTTTTACCCATGACTATTATAGTAAAAATGATCCCTCTGAACATATTGGCATTGCCAAAGATAGTGATTTATTTATTTGCTATCCGGCAACTCATAATTTTATTGCTCAGATTGCGAATGGTTTTACCGATAGTTTAGCAAGTTTAGTATATAGTGCCACGGATGCTTATAAAATGATATTTCCGACGATGAATACGGTAATGTATAATTCTCCAGCTAATTTACGTAATTTAGAAACCCTCGCTCAAGATGGAGTAGAAGTTTTACCAGCTAAATACGGATTATTAGCATGTAAAATTTATGGGATTGGTCGTGCCTGGGAATGAGAAGATGTTTTCGCTCATATTGAAGAGTATTTTTCCTTTCAAGATCAGCTCCAAAATCAAAAAGTTTTATTAAACTTTGGTCGCACCCGCACTTATCTTGATGGTATTCGCTACATAACAAATAATTCATCGGGTAAAATGGGTGATGCCTTAGCCCATGTTTTACAGTGAGCAAAAGCTGGCCTTACTGTTGTGCAAGGAGATGTTGATATTCCGATAAATTACCCAACCACAAAAGTAACCACTAACCAAGAAATGCTTCAGGTAATGTTAAAAAAATATGGCGAGCAAGATATTGTGATTGCTTGTGCAGCTTTAAATGACTATCAAATTGCTAACCCATTAACAGGGAAAATTAGTAAAAAAGATCATCCAGAGTTAGAAATTAAATTAACGACAAATGTTGATGTTTTAAAAGAACTAGGTGCCCAGAAAACCCGCCAATTTTTAGTTGGATTTAGTGCTCAAAATAATTTTGACTTAGAATATGCACAAGAAAAGTTAAATCAGAAAAATTTAGACTTAATTGTTATTAACGAAATTTCAGCAATGAACAGTGAGGAAAATAAAATTATTTTATTATCAAAAACAAGAGCATTACCAGTGGATAATAGTTCAAAATTAGCAATTGCGAAAGCAATTATCAATGAAATTTTATTTTTACAACAAAAGGAGCAATAAGATGTATTTATTAATTGATATTGGGAATACTGCCATTAAGTTTGCTAATTATGATGGTCAAGAAATTAATCATTTTTTAACCTTACCAAGTCAAAATTTGATTATTGAAAAACACTTATTACAAAAAATTAATGCTGCTTTTAATAAAATTGGTCTCACATGAGCAATGATTAAATTAATTTGTTTATCTTCTGTCCGCCCAATGTGGGATGGAGTCATTCGTGATTTAGCAAGTAATCATCATTTAGCGTTTTACCAATTGAAAAAAAATTTAGTGATTGATGATTTTACAATTAATGTTCCTAATCCCCGTAATTTAGGAGCTGATTTGCTAGCGGCTGCTTATGCTAGTTATCATGAGTTTAATAAAAATGACAGTGTTGTTATTAATATGGGGACTGCGACCACTATTACAATGGTCAAGGACCACCAATTTGAAGGAACTGTGATTATGCCGGGGTTAGCAACAGCTAGTGAAGCCTTATTTTCCCGGGCACAATTATTGCAACAATTCGAAATTTCTTATGAAGATGCTTATATTGGGAAAAATACTAAACAAGCTATTAATATTGGCCTAGTCAAAGGTCATGGTTTAGCAATTAAAGCTCTTGTTGATGAAATTGTTGTTCATTTAAAAAACCCTATTATTGTAATTACGGGGGGCAATAGTTATCATTTTGAGCAATTATTATCAAATTATTTATTTGATAAACTCTTATTATTTAAGGGATTAGTATATGCACTGCACCATAATAATTTAATAAAATAAAAAATAGTAGCATGAATATGTCAAGAAAAGTAGACATATTAAAAATAAGTTATAGGAATGATTTTCTGTATTCAACAGGACTCATTCC
>NZ_JASTWG010000007.1:0-86627 GCF_040940205.1 Spiroplasma sp. DGKH1
TTATACGAAGCTGGTTTAATGGATTAATTTTTTTATTACAATATATTTATATCTTAATAAATCGACAACATAATAAAAAAATTAATCCATTAAACCAGCTTCGTATAATTTTTTAAAGCGTCCTTCAACTTTTTTAAGGTCGTTGAAAGTTCCCGTTTGAATAACCCCTTTGCCTTTTTCAAGAACTAAAATTTGGTTAACATTTTTAATTGTACTTAACCGGTGGGCAATAATAATTGTGGTACGCCCCTTCATTAGCTTGTCTAGTTCACCCTGGATTTCTTTCTCCACAATGTTATCTAAGGCACTTGTCGCCTCATCTAAGACAAGAATTTCGGGGTTCCGTAAAAACATCCGGGCAATTACTAACCGTTGCTTTTGACCACCCGAAAGGATAAATCCCCGTTCTCCTAAAACAGTATTAAAGCCTTCTGGAAGTTCTTTAATAAAATTATATAATTCTGCTTTTTTAGCTGCCGCTTCAACTTCTTCATCGCTAGCATCAAAGGCTCCATAACGAATGTTATCATAAAAAGTTCCGTATAAAATTTGGGGTTCTTGTTCAACATAACCAACATGGTCTAAATATGATTTTAAATTAACATCTTTTAGATTTTGGTCATTATTAACATAAATATCACCACTAGTTGGGTCATAATAACGCAGTAATAATTTAGAAATTGTTGATTTCCCAACCCCGGTTTCCCCAACAAAAGCGTATGATTCCCCTTGCTTAAATTCAAAATTAAAATTATGCAAAATTAACTCTTCATCAGGATCATCAGGATTATATTTAAAATCAACATTTTTAAAAATAATACTTCCGTTGATATCTGGGAGCGGAGCGGCATTTACGTTAGGATTAATTTTAGGCACCTCTTGAAAAATTTCATTAACTCTGGTTGCCGAAGTTGATGCCGTTGCTAAGTTTCCTAATAATCGCACAATTTGGATAATGGGAAAAATTAGTGAGTTAATACTCATGGTAATTGATAACATAACAGTAGGGTCAAGTTTATTTTGGTTAACAAAAATAATCCCCACAATTAAAGCAATGGTATTCATACTTGTCAATGTCGTAATTACAAAGGCAATTACTAATGATTGAACACGAATTGCTTGCATACTTACTTTGTAATAATCCCGGTGAATACTATGAAAACGTTGTTTTTCATATTCATTAGTTCCTGTTGATTTAATTAAGCGAATTGCATTAATTCGATCATTCACATCCCCGTTAACATTTGACACAACTCTTCGTTGTTTATATATTAAACGACGGATAAAAGTAAAACAAAAAGCTGTTAAAATTAGAATTCCAAATGAAACCCCTAAAATAATCCCGGCTAATTCAGCTACTGTTTGGGTTCCGTTGATATATTGATTAGGTACTGGACGAATCCCCCCGCCAGGGACATTTTCAAAAACCTGCACTTTATTATCTAATGTGAACATAATCACCACACTACCAATAAAAGTGAAAATCGCATTTAAAAAGTTTTGGGGCACTTGGTAAGCCTGGTCCCCTAAAATTTGGGTATCAGAAATTAATTTAGTTAAGATATCCCCCATCTTTTTATCATGGTAGTAATTCATATCTAAATCAATTAGTTTATTTAAAACCTTGATCCGAATGTCAATTTCTATTTTACGAGAAATTGAACCACCAACTCAACTTTGTAAATATAAAAAGATTCCCGAAACAACAAATGTGGCCGCAAACCCAATTGCTCAGTACATTAAAGCTGATCAGGCCATTGCCGGATCATCAATTGACTGACGACTTTGCATTCCCACTGATAAGTTGGTCATGACAATATTTGTTAACTTTGGAATTGCCACGGTAATTCCACAAGTAATCATGACAAAAATAATTAAACATAACCAACGAAATCAATAACGTTGGTAATAAATTGATATTAATTTAAAAAATCCAATTTTTGAACCTTTATGTTGTTGGTCAGGATGTTTGGTTCCGGACAAATCTGGTTTGGTTCCTTCATGGTGTTTTTTCTCCATTTTTTTACTCCTTTATCATTCTTAAATTATTGTTAAACATTTAACTAAATATGATTATATCTGTTTTCTTAAGAGTTGCAATAATAAAATAACTTTTATTTTTCTCGTGCTAACCTGCTCAGACTTAATATTAATGTTGCTAAGTCTTGTTCCAATAAAATTTTTCGTTCTTTGGTAATTACTTGTTCAATATAAAGTGATAACTCATCCATCAGTCTCATAATAATTGGTTGAATTTTTTGTCATTTGGCAGTTGGTTTTAAATAAATAACTTTTTTATTATCTTCGGGGTGGTAACGATCTAAATAACCCTTTTCTGCTAAGCGCTTTGATAAAATAGTAATATTAGCCCGCGACTGGTTGGCAAGATTAGCAAGTTCATTCATTGTTTGGTGCGGATAATGTTCAACTAATTTTAATAATCACATATTTCGGATTTGAAAATCATCAAAACCCGCTTTTTTTAACCGTTCTTCAACATAACTACGACAAATTTTATTGGTATAGGCAATTAACCGCAGAATATTCCAAGTTTGGGGGTTTTTTCAATCCATATTATCAATATCATTCACTGTGCTTCACCACCTTATCACTTTATTTACTAAAATCATAACATAGATATTATCAAGATTAAAAAAAGAACATTTAATAATGTTCTTTTGCTAATTAACCAAGATTTAAGCCAATTGCTAAATTATCATTAGTTGTAATTGATAAGCTATCATCGGTTTTATCACTAACTTTAAATTGTAAGTTTTCCCCACTGACAGTAACATCTTGTGCTTGCATAAGATCATCAATTGTTTTTGCTGGTTGTCAGGTTGTGCCATCGGTTGTTGTTAATACTAATAATTTTCCGTGCAATAATTCAACATTTGCATTTTCTAAATGACCACTAGCCGACCCCCCGATTAATATTGGAACAATTAAATTACTTAATAAAGACATTGGAATAGGAATTTCTTGATTAATTTTAAAAGTTAAAATTTCACCTTTTACTTTAACAGTTAACTTACCATTAAGCATGTCAACGCCTTGACCATTATTTAAAAAACTTTGCACTAATGATTTAAAGGTATACTCAACTACATTAAAATTCTGATTACTAATAACTTTTCAAGTTATTGCGTAAGGAAAAATAGTTTTAATTTTAATTTTTTTCATTTCCTTACCACCATCACGACCATCTAATAAATCCGCTAATAAATGTTCAAAGTTATTGTGTGGTTCCCCATCTTTGACATTTTTAATTGGAGGCATTTTTGAATCAACTGGTGATAATAAATATTTAAAGAGTAACAATGGTAAGTTATGGGTTGTTTGCATATTAGCTTTAACATAATTCACTAAACTAATTAAGTCGGGACGAACCGCATCAATAATTTCTTTCACTGTCACTTTTTCTAAAACAATATCGGCACTGCCAACAACCGGGATATTGTTAATAGTTTTCTTAAAACTTAGTTCCTTATCTAATAAACCCTTTGCTAACCCACTAACCATTTGCATTAATTGATCTCATTTTTGTTGATCATCTTTACTTGCTAAATTGGGATCTGTCGGAACTAAATTTAAGATTGTGGGAACCATCGGGTTATCCAATAAACTCCCTAAGGTTAAGTCAGCCCCCGGAATTGGTAATTTAACATCTACTAATTTAGGGTTAGCTTCTTGATTAATATTATTTAAATCATTGCTAATTGTGGTGATATTCGCAATTTGAACAGTTGAATATTTAATCTTAATTGGAGCTGCTAATACTTCAACCCCATTATCTGTAATTGAATTAACAACTGCTGTACCAAGTTCTTTAAATGGTTCAGTAATTTTTTCAACCTTGTTAACATTGACAACTACCCCTTTTAAACTAAAATTGTGGTTAATTGCGGTTACAATTAATTGTGAATTAATATTTTTATAGTCCCCATCAACTAGTAATGGTTTTTTTGTATTATAATTTTGAATTTTTTTAATTAAACGTGCTACTTGCTTTTGATGAAATTCATCATTGCGTGGATCAACAGCTGGTTCTTCAGTTTTATGATGATTACTACAAGCGACAACTGATGAGACACCAGTTGCTGTTAAACCAACCGCTCCTAAGACTGCTAATAATTTTTTCATTTAAAATTTCCCTCTCTCTACTTTATCAAAAATTACTACCGGAATTAAAAACATATAAAAGTAATTTTTAATTAAACAGAGTTGGGCCATAATAAAAACCAAACAATTAAGTTCCGTTTAACGAAATTGCTTTTAAACATTAATAATAATTGGTCATAACTTTTACTCTTATATCTTAGCACTAAAAACTAAGAAAAAAACACTTTTTTTATTTTTTTTAACAAAAAAAGTGTTTAGAAAAACTAAAACTGGTCTTTGGAATTACTATCAGTTAAGATTTCAATTTCAAAAATAACAGCTTTTGATTTGACATTATTACTTTTCGTTTTTAATTTTTTGGTTTTGTCAGGGTTAATTCGAAAAGCAAAATTATGGTAGATAAAATCTTCGGGCAGATCAGCGTTCGGAGTGAACTCATAACCAGTTTGAGCGACATATCATTGGTACAAGGTTTTGCCCTCTGCTTTGGGGGGAACATTTAATTGTAAATATTTTTTAAAAACTTTTTTAATTGGGGTGTTTCCGTGCATTCAATACATATGATGACCAATTTCTTTAACCTGACCAGTTTCATCATCCTCATCATAAATTTCTCCAACTAATTCTTCAATAATGTCTTCCATCGTAACAACCCCAATAAAAGTTTTACTTTCCCGATTAGGAGTAACAATTGCCATGTGAACTTGCTCTTGTTGTAATAATTCTAAGGCATCATCTAATTTTAAATGCTTGGAAATATAAATTGGTTCATTGGCTAATTCCTTAATGTTAACTTCTTTTTTATCAATAATAGCAATTAAGACATCCTTAATATTTAAAATACCTTCGACACTCCCATCAGTGCGGGAAATAATTGGCATACGGGTGAAACGTTCTTCTTTGTAAATTTTTTGTAAATCACGTCAGTTGGTATCATTAAAAACAGCTTTTACTTTTTCTTTATCGCGCATTACATCACCAACATTTTTTTCATCAAAAGTAATTGCTGATTCAATTAACTGCTTTTCGTTTTTTTCCAACACCCCTTCTGATTCAATTGTTGAAATTAATTCCAGTAATTCATTTTCCGTTGTTGATACTTGCCCGGGTTTTTCTTTTTTTAAGACTAATAACCAGGTAAACGGATATAACACAATTTTTCAAACTCATAAAATATAAGAAGCAAAAATTGAAAATTTTTCGGGACTTCGCTTGGCAATGATTTTGGGAACAATTTCCCCAAAGATTAAGACAACAACCCCAATTACTGCTGTTGCTACTCACGTGGCAGTGGCTTCACTCCGAATAAAAGTCGAAAAAAATAAGGCCCCAATGGTTGCTAAGGCGGTATTAATTAAGGTATTTGCCATTAAAATTGTTGCTAAAGTCCGATCATAATCCTTAATAAATTTATAAACCCGCTTGGCACTTTTAATTTCTCGGTTTTTGCTCCGAACTTTAGTTCGTTTTCCCTTTGCTAATTGCTTTAGTCGAATAACATTAATTGAAGTAATCGCCGTTTCCGAAGCTGAAAAAAAAGAAGAAAATATTAATAAAATAATCATTAAGGGCAATAAAACAAATAACGCGGTCGAGGAATCTAACATTTAAATTTCCACTCCTTTATGTTAATAATAATATACTATATATTAACCAATATTAATAGACAATTTAAAAAATAATTTATTGATTTTTTTTGAAATAATTACTTTTAATTTACAAAATTTAAGGTATCATATAATAGTATATGTAAGATAAATGATAAATTCTCAAGGAGGAATGACCGTGAAAAAAATGCTAGCATCTTTCGCAGCAATTTCATTAATAAGTTCATCAGTTTCCAGTGTTGTTGCTTGTAAGAGTGAATTAGGACTATATAATACTTTTATGAGTGCTGTTAATAATAAGGATAGTTTTATTATGCTAATTAGTGCCCAAAACTGTCCGCACTGTCAAGCTTTAGAAAAAACAACAATTAATGAATTATATGATGGTGCCAAAGGTAACGCGGAGTTTCATGCTTATTTAGATGGAAAATATGGGGCTGACTATAATTTAGCAACTTATTATGGTTCGCGTTCATCAGCCAATGAAAATGAATATAAAACAATTGAAAATACTTATTTAATGAGTACCTGAGATTCGGTTGAAGATTATAATAAAGTATGAGGTGAAAAATGAGCCAAAAAAATTCTGGACTGGGTCGTTGCCCAAGAACGAAATGCTCATAAAATTAACGGTGAAATTGACTATACCATTACCGCTGATAGTTTAAAATTAAAAGGTACCCCATTGTTTATTTATGTTAAACAAGGACAATACATGGGCTTTGAATCAGGAGACATGGGAAGTAGTTGAGTAAGCGGAGCCACTCCTCAGCAGTATATGTATTATTTTATTCAACATCTCGTAAAAGAAGACTGGGATACTAGTCATGATCAAGCAAGTTAGTTAACTTAAAAAAATAATAAGAAAGATAATTAATATTATCTTTTTTTTATTGGCAAAAATAAAAAAAAGAATTAAGAAATTCTATTTTCATTTAACATTTGAAGTACAGTGTTTATAATAATAAACAATGAATTATAAGCAATTTCGCTAAGTGACATCATACTGTGGTTGGGATCAATCACAATGTCTGGTTGCTCATTGTTATTTCTCTGCTCAACAGTTGGTTTGATGTCAATTAAAGTAAAAGTAAGTTCTGGAATAACATTAATCTTACTTTGAATTAAATTATATAAATAATTAGTTTCATCATGCAATAGAATGCCAACTATTAAATCGGTGGGCGATACCTTTTCTAATAATTTTTTTGCAACATAATGATAAGTTGTAAAATAAGTATCATAACCTAAAATTAATAATTGATGATAAAAATAATTTGATAAATTTAAATACCGATCATTACCAATAACATAAATTTTATTTGCCTTATTAATCTTTTTAACAAGGTTCATTATTGGTTCCATATTGTGATCTAATGTACTGGATACCAATAATGAATGGTTTTCAATAATCTTATTAATAATTACATCCGTATTACTTTCTTGAAGCGTTGAATAAGCTTTATTTTGATAAAGTTGTCGCTTTTTTTCAGTTTTTAAAAAAGCATAGAATTCTTTTCACCCAGCAAATCCTAAATTTTTACAAAACTTGGTAATTGATGATACGCTGGTAAAAGAAATATTGGCAACATCATTAATAATAAAATCATCACGCTCTTTTAATAAATTTAAAATTGTTTTTGCAATAACTACCTTAACTGTTTTGTCATTAATTAAGACAATTTCCTCTAACTTTTCAATAATGTTCTTTTCTATCTGCATGTTTCCACCTATGTTTTCCAAAATTGTTACTATGAGAGTCCATACCCTTACCCTTGTTTTTTATTGTAGTAAACTTAATGGAAAAATGGAATGAAAAAAATTTGAAGGTTGAAAAAAATTTTTTATTAATCAATGACTTTTGTCCGCTCATTAACGATTTCTTCAATTTTTGATAAAATCGCAAACAAATCTTCAAATTCAAATTTTTCAATCTGATAACAAATATCTTGAACAGTGGCTGAGTCCATACGCTACTAACCTCCTCTCACTATTTATTTACCAAAGCAATGAAAATTTTCCTTTAAAAAATAAAAAAATCATTTTAAAAAATGATTTTAGTTAATAACTCTATATTACCTTGGCTGGACTTGCAATTGTTTGAAAAACTTCTGGTTTATCAGTAACAATATTTGAAAAAGTTGGCAGGGACGTAAATTTAAAGAACCCCACTGAATTGAATTTTGTAGAATCAACTAGTAAGATTTTGGTTTGTACCCGCGCCAGGGCTGCTAGTTCAACCCGGCCTTCTTCTTCGTTACTTTTATAAACATAACCTTCCTCATCAACATTACTAGCACTAATAATTACTTTTGCAAACTGAATTAACGATAAACTTTCTTCACAAAACGATCCATAAAAAGATTGCGATTTATCTCGTAACTTCCCACCAAATAAAACGTGGTATTGAACATTTGGGTTGTCTTTGGCTAATTGTAAAATTCGCAGTGAATTAGTAACAATTTTAACTGGTTTAGTAATTTGGCTGACAAATAACTCACAAGTTGACCCGCTCCCCACAAATAAGACATCATTTGGTTCAATTAATTCATTAGCTTTGTTAGCGATAATCATTTTTAAGTCATAGTTACGGTTCCGGTGCATTAAGTCAATGCTACAAGCTTTATTACTTAATCCTAAAAAGTGAATTCCCCCGTATGACATACTAATAATTCCTTCTTTTTCTAACTCTTTTAAATCACGGCGGGCTGTTGTTGATGAAATTTCATAGTCATTCACAAAATCTAACACATGGTTCATCTCATGAAAACTATTTTTACATAGGTAAGATAATAATAAGTTTTTTCTCTCAACACGGTGCATGGCATCTCTCCTTTTAATTAGTATATACTAAATTATACCGAAAATTTCAATTACTTACCAAAAGATGCCAAAAATTTTTTTAAATTTTCAACAGTCGTTTTATTTTTTAAAATATTATATAATTGTTCATCACTAGCAGCTTTAATTTCAGTTAAAGAACCAAAAGATTGGTTTAACTGACGGATTTTTGTTTGGCCCAGTCCTGGAACCTGGTCTAAGACACTGGTAATTAATGCTTTAGTTTGCCGAGTTCGAAAATTACGAATCGTAAAATTATGAACATCATCTTGCATTTTGGTTAAAAAATGAAAAAGTTTGCTAGATTTATCTAAATTGATGGCTTTTTTATCAAGATTTAAAAGATGGTCAGTCCGGTGGTGCTCATTTTTAACAAGACCAATTACCGGAATTTGTAAATCCAAAATATCTAATTGTTTTAAGCACGCATTAACTTGTTGAATTCCCCCATCCATAATAATTAAATTTGGTAATGCTCGTTTTTCTGCTTTGACATGCTGATAACGACGAAAAACAAGATTACTAATCCGGTGGTAATCATCTTGGTAAGGAATTTCAATGTTATATTTACGATAATCATTGCGGGAAGGTAACCCATTTTTATAAGTAATAACTCCCCCAGTTACAAATTCATCATTAATATTCGCAATATCAAACATTTCAATTAAATATGGGATTTCCGGTAAATTTAATAAATTTTTTAATTCTAATAATAAATCTTCTTTGCTACCCCGGTGCTGATGATATTTTTGGTATTGAAGATAACTTTCTTGGCTGTTGGCAATTGCTAACTTCATCACATGGCGATCATTAGTATTCTTGGGATGCTTAACAATCTTAGGATATAACAAGGCTAATTCTGTTAAATCGACCTGCGGGTCAAGGATAATCTTTTTTGGTAAAATATTTTTTTGGTAAATATTTTGTAAATATAAACGGATGATTTCTTGGGGATCATCATCATTAGCCAACATAAAATAATCACTATCTTTATAGCTTAATTTTCCCAGGCGATAAAATAACACCGTAATTACTAACATTTCCGGGGTTTTAAATAATCCAACAACATCAACATTTTGACTTTTATTTAAAAAATCAACATTTTGATCAGAAATTGTTCAGTCTAAGCGGTGAATTAACAGTTTTATTTTGTTAGCTTCTTCAAATTGTAGGTTACTAGCTGTTTGGTGCATTTTCTTGGTTAATAAGGCCTTAATTTGGCTTGTATTACCCTTAAAAAACTCATCAACATGGTGAATCATCTCTTCGTAATATTCCCGGGGTACTTTTTTAAAGCAAGCACCCGAACACTGGTTAATATGATAATATAAACATGGTTTTCCTAAGTTACCTTTACAGCGTCGTAGTGGATATAAGCGTTCTAAAATTTTAATAATTTCGCGAGCGTGACTTCCTTCTGGAAATGGACCATAACTACGGGCATATTTTTTACTAATATTACGGACATATAAATATTGGGGGTCACGTTCTTTGGTAATTACAATATAAGGATAGTGTTTATCATCACTCAGGAGGATATTATATTTTGGTTTATATTGTTTAATTAAATTATGTTCTAAAATTAAGGCTTCTTTTTCAGTATTTGTAATAATTGTTTCAAAATGGTCAATTTCATTGACTAACCTCGTTGTTTTATAATTATATACTTTATTAAAATATGATGAAACCCGATTTTTTAAATTTTTTGCTTTCCCAACATATAACACCTGATTATAAATATTGTAATAAATATAGCAACCCGGCTTGTCGGGTAATTTGCTGACTTGTTCTCGCAATGATAAATTATTTGCCATTTAGTAACCCCCTTAACTAATATAATTTTAGTAACTATTAATAAATTATGCAACATTATCATGAAAAAATGGGAATAATAAATAGTTTATTACTCCCATTGTTTTAAAATAACTAATCTTTAAGATCTTTTAATTAAAAAAATATAAACTTTTTTCTAATATTATTTAATTACATATTTTTAATTAATTTCGTGAAAATGATTAATTTAACCTTTAACAACACTAAATATTTTAATAAATCTTCTAAACGGGGATATAATTGATCTATTGGTGGCATTTTTTATAATAAATTAAATTTTTAACTAATGTTACTGAAAAAACTAAAAATTAATTGATTTCCTAACCATTATTGCTATAATAAAAATGGTTATAAAAAAATGAGAGCTAACCACTCCTATTGCTTTATGCTATCCTATGCGGATAGTTTTTTTTATAATTAAATATAATTGCAATAGTAGAGTGATTATTTTCAGAATTAAAACAATCACTTGTATTAACCCCATTTAACCACCTACCTAACTATTCAAATCAATAATTTAGGAGTGGCTATAAACTCTCAACCCCATCATAACAAATCCTATCTTAAGAATAACTAAAATATGCAAGAACAGCATTTTTTATAATAAATTAACTTTTTAACGAATGTTCCTTAAAACTAAAAAATTGGTTGATTTTCTGACCATTATTGCTATAATATGAATGGTTATAAAAAAATGAGAGCTAACCACTCCTATTGTTTATGCTATCCTATGCGGATAGTTTTTTTATAATTAAATATAATTGCAATAGTAGAGTGATTATTTTCAGAATTAAAACAATCACTTGTATCAATCCCATTTAACCACCTACCTAACTATTCAAATCAATAATTTAGGAGTGGTTATAAACTCTCACTCCCATCATAACAAATCCAATTATAATGCAATTAAAAATATCCATATAATACATATTTTAAGCTTGATTGTTATGTTAAGCTGTGTGAGATAATGTCATAGTAAGTTAATCCTCATCTTTAATCTAATATGATAAAAGTTGTTAAAAATAAAAAAACATATTTAAATAAATATGTTTAAAGATATTGTTAATTTTTTAATGCTTTTTTTGATTCCTCAACTAATACTTTGAATTCTGCTGGATTATTAATTGCTAACTCTGATAACATTTTACGGTTTACTTCAATGTTTGCTTTGTGTAAACCATTCATAAATTGTGAATAAGATAAATCATATTCACGAGTTGCCGCATTAATTCTTTGAATTCATAATTTTCGAAAATCTCTTTTACGTTGTTTACGATCACGATAAGCATAAGCTAATGACTTCATTACTTGTTCTTTAGCTTTTTTAAAATGAGTTGATTTTGTTCCAAAATAACCTTTAGCTTGTTTAATTACTTTTTTCCGACGTTGTCTTGTCGTTGGTCCACCTTTTACTCTTGCCATTATTTTCTATTCCTTTCCTACGATTCTATTGAATTAAATCTTTCAATCTTTTTTGATCAGTTTTGTCGATTAAACTTGCTTTTCGTAAATGACGTTTTTGTTTAGTTGATTTATTCTGAGCTAAATGTGAAGTATATGCATTTGCTCTTTTTCATTTTCCTGATCCGGTCACTTTAACACGTTTTGCTAAAGCTCTTTTTGTTTTCATTTTTGGCATAACGATTCCTCTCCTTCTTAATTATCAACTTTTAAAATTATTATTTTTTTGGTACGACATACATGTCTAAAAACAAACCGTTTAATTGGGGTTCTTTTTCAATTTTTGCTAAATCTTCAATATGACTATAGAATTTTTTTAAAGTTTCTTTCCCAAATTCGGGACGAGCAACTTCTCTTCCGCGAAATTTTAAAGAAATTTTAACCCGATCACCATTTTCTAAGAATTCGCGAACTTTTTTAGCTTTGAATTCAATGTCATGGTCACCAATCCCTGTTCGTAATCGCATTTCTTTATTTTCAGTAACATGTTGGTGTTTTTTAGATTCGCGTTCTTTTTTCTTTTGTTCATATTTAAATTTCCCATAATCAACCAGTTTAGCAACGGGCGGGTTAGAATTCATTGAAACTAGTAATAAATCTAGTCCCTTTTCTTCTGCCAATGCCAAAGCCTCATGGCGTGATAATGGGCCAATTTTTTCCCCATTTTCATTAATAATTAGTACTTCGCGCGCACGAATATCCTTATTAACAATGTCTGTTTTTAGGTTTTTTCCAGTTGCTTGATTCATTAAGACCTCCATCATCAAAATAATAATTAAAAAAGCGCCAAAAAGTAGCGCTAGAACTTCAAGCCTAAATTTCTAATTAAGAATTAGGTTTCTTGAACTTAAATAACCCGATTACCACATTTAAGGGTGGGGGTGAGCAATGCTACTTTTGTTCTTTTTCATAATGAATTATACTGAATAAATAATAATAATCAAGATAAATGACTAATTTTCTTAAAAATGTTTATATTTAAAACCTCATCTTAAAACTTTAAAAAATTATTCATAATCTTCATTTGTAAATTTTGCCTTAATTGAATTAAAGGCCCATAATAAATACTCTAAACTATTATAAATTAACTTGCTTTCAAATTCAGAGAGAATTTCAGAATTAGGATGGACAACGGTGTTATGATTTCGAATATTTTGCACTTCTTTTAAAATTTTTTTAAATCCAGACCAAACTTTGGGAACTAAACCTGTTTTAAATTGGGGGTGATTATTAAGATACTGATTTAAATAAGCCAATAATTCGGGTAAATTATCCTTTGTCGAATCATCTAATGTAATTGATAAACTTACTATTCATTGTTGTAAATATTGTGCTATATATGATCGCATTGAAATTAATGCTAAATTATAATTGCCACTGGCAGTTGCTTTGCGGGCTTTTTGCAATAATAAATTACTATCATAAATTCTTTCAACTTTTAATTCTAAAGGATTAGTTTTAAAAATTGTTCTTGCCGCAATAAAATTAAAAAGTTTAATTGCTAAAAACTGATACTTTTGCTTATATAAAAATGAAAAATACTGCTTAATGGTATTGGATTTTTTTAAAATATTTAAATACCAAGCGAAATCTAATTTTGAAGTTTCTCCTGCTTGGGAAACCTGAAAAGGAAAGGTTCATTCCCCCATCAGTTCAGCAGAACATTTAACATTTTCTAACATTAAAAAATTTTTAATCTTATTGAATGCATTGATTTCGGAATCCTTAAAATTATATTCAATAGCCTTTAAGTTAGAAACATCAGTAAAATAATATTCAACCCGGCTTATTTCATCTTTTGCTTGCTTATTTTCCTTCCCATCGGCTAAATAAAAATGAACACCAATAAAACTTTGAATTTCGGCTTTAGTAATATCAGGATTTTCTGTTTTCATAATAATACCTTATCTGCTTAATATAAATTAATACCCGTTTCGTTCAAAAATACTACTAAATATTTCTCTTTTATCCTAATCTAAATATTTTTAAATTTCAAGATAAAAAATAAAAAAATTTATTATTTTATAAACTTTTTTATGTTGGTAATTATTAATTAGATATTTTCACGTAAATATTTATATATATCATTTAGTTTTTTGGTTAAAAATAAATTGACTCAATATGGTCGTAAAATATTCATCGTAATTTGTAATTTCCCCTGGTATTTAATTTTTAAAAAATGTTCAACATCTTTATCAACAATGGCAATTTGATAGTTAGAATCAAATGACTTGCCAGTTTGCTGTTCATATAAATGCATATATTCATTAACTTTCGTATCTACTCGCAGCATTAGAACATTAGTTACATCATTTAATAAATCATGAACTCTTTTAATAACAAAATCAACATTCCCATTCTTAATTGAAGAACGTAAACTACTGATTTTACGTTGCAAAGCAAAAATAGGATTGGTCGAGTTTACAAATCGTTCGGTTGAAACAATCAGGTTCAACTCTCAATGTAGTTGGTTAAAATATTGTTGTAATGAGTTAAAATTAATTTTTGGTTTTAAATTTTGATTAACATTCATTAGTTTCACTTCCCTTATCTTATTAAAACATTAATAATTAATATTTAATGTTAGTTTGATAAGTTTCGATTCTCCTAGCTAATTTGTTAATTTATTTTATTTCTTTTAACTATAATGATAAAAATGGTAATTAACAATAATTTTCAGTAAAAAGAAAAAATATTTAAAATAATGATGTTAGTGGTTACTTAGTTCATAGATCTTATCGCCAAACGCAAAAATTTGACCATTATTAGCTTGTATTAACATAGTAACTTGATCAGTAAAGTTTTTTGTTAATGGCTGGTCAACTTTTAATTTAACTGATCCATCATCATTTAATTGATACACTTCACCAAGATTATTAACAACTGTTTCTTCATGTGCTGCTAAAATAGTATCATCTTGTAATTTTAAAAGACTGTATATTCGAAAATTTTTAACTCAATCATTTTGAATAATGCCCTGGTTATATAGTTGATATACACGTCCATTTGAATTACTAATTAAAATATTATTTTCTGATACTTTAAGTATTTGTTCTACATTACCCTATTTTAAAAAAAAAAAAAAAAGCAATTATTTTTAAAATTTATTTAAAATTAAAAAAAGATGGTTTCATTTCGAATGTCCACCTTTTTTTATTAAGCATTTTACTAACCTATCACTTTTTTTATCTTGATAACAACTAGTAAAAAGTCTTTTATCTAAAAGTAATATTTTCAATGGTTGCATGGTAAGAACAACCATTTGCACTAAAACGTGAGTCTTCCAAAACATTGTACGATCAATGAATATTTTGATCATCATGTCATAATTTAAGAGTAAAAGTTATAACTTGGTAAGCAATGCCTGATTCTTCATCAGATTTGGCAACTCAAACTGCTTTAGTAGTATCCACACTATTACCAATATCATTTGTAAAAGCTTGGAATTCATTAATTTCATCCGTTGTTCATCCCGCCACTTCAATATGGCCAACCATCACTGCCATTGGATATTTAGCCTTAAAATCTTCTCAATTATTTGCATAATTTAAATAGTTAATGATAACATCACCCCCACCAAATATAGAATGTGAATTAGTTCCATCAAATCACTCTTCTTTGTGAAAGTTAATATCAGTTTTGATACTATCATTGGCTGTTGTTTGATTAGTAACTTGTTGTAATGAAGTCTGAAAATTTGTTTTAGCATTCAAGGTTGCTCCTAAGGCACTACTAATTCCAATCACACTAGTTCCTAAGATTGTTAATAAATTTTTCATAATATAAGTTTACCTTTCTAATTATTATTTGCATCCCGCCCATGAAAATATTAATATTTTGTTTAAAAAAGTTGATATTTTCCCATCCAAAATACGTTGCTTACTTAAAACTATTTTTAAAATTAATTAATATTTGTTTCCTTATCTTCTATGCCCATTATAAACATTTCGTCACAAAAATCAATATTTTTTATAAAAAATTACAAAAAATAAGAAATTATTTTATAATAATCCATTAAATAAGGTCCTAACAAGAAAAAATGTTTGTTATGAGGTTTTAACATAACAAACAATAATTTCTTAATTAATACATAGCTTGGTAATCTTATAAATCATCTTTAAAATTTAAGTAAAAGTGTCAAGAAGTTAATGGTGTATAAAAGATTGAATTATCTACTTTTCGATTACCAAACATAAAATCAAAATTTCAATAACCATATCTTTTAATGCCAATCGTATGGGGATCATGAACAGTTCAGGTTTGATCGGATGCTCAATTACCAAGGGTAAATAAATTAATATCCACTAACTTATCAACCCCATCTTGGGCAAGAAAATCATTTGTCAGATCTCCTAATGCGGCGGTATATTTTTTACTTTTCATTGTATTAAATAATTCTGGGGGTAAATGAACAATTCAATGGTCACTTTCTGATTCTACTCGGTAGTGTTTCATAAAAGTGGTAATAATTGTCCCAAAATTAATTAATTTTTGGTGTAAGCCCTCTTTTGAAATTAGAATATTAACATTTAACGGCTTGCCATCTTTGGCAACAATTCCCGATAATGGCATTCCGGCAATACTAATTTTAGCTAAATTTACATTAAAATTAGCTAATTGTAAAGTATCACCGGTAATTTGAAAAACCTTTAACATGTTAGTATAAAATTTAAAAAAGTTTTCGGGAGTAATTTGCTCTGGTTGAAATCCCCGCCCTGCTCAGTGGTCCGAAGAATTTTCTGCTTTTGCTTCACCAGCTCCATTAGTTGTGGAGTCAATTGCTCCGGATAATAAGGTTAAAATTGATTGACTATCATTTCATGTTAGTTGTTTCATAATTTCAGTTAGTTCTGAATCACTATTTAAAAAACTAATTAATTCTGATTGCACAATGTTATCTAAACTAATATGAGAAGTTGTGTAGTTAATATCAAACTTATCATATAATTTTTGAAATTTGGCATTTTTATCAATCATAATATCACCATTGCTAAAATATTGCACAATCTTTCCCGATAATTTAGCCATTGATTCGGTTTGAAATTGTTTCATTTTCGCGGGATCATTGGTTACGATATGGTTAAAAGTAAAATTATTAACTGCCGTTAATTCTTTATAGTTAATAGTATAACTAATATTAAGTTGGTAATTAACTGCTAATAAACTATCAGTTGGGACACTTGGGTTAAGTTTTTTTAATGCTTCTAAATTAATAAAATTTAACGTACTAATGTTTTTATCAAGATTTCAAGTTAACGGATAACTGTTAACATACACATTGGAATATTCTTGGGCGATTTTTATATTAATTTGGTTTAAATAATTTTTAAAAATTGCATTGATACTAGCAATTCCTTCTTGAAATTTTGGATCATCGGCTTTAATTGTTATAGTCGGTTGACTTGCAGTAACACTGTTAAAAAATTCACTAAATACCTTGGGGCCATATTGGGTTGTATCAATAAATTGACTAGATTCTAAGAAATCTAAAAAATACTGGTTAGTTTTGTTGCTAATATCATTTAGTACTTTCGCATCCTTTGAAACAGTTGATTCTGAGTTGGTATCATGGTTTTGTGATTTGGAACATGCCACAATACTAGTAGCAGTTCCAGATGATAATGTTAGCACACTTAAAATTGCTAATAATTTCTTCATCGTCTTTTCTCCTTATGCTGGTATTAATTAATATCAATTAATAAATGTATTTTACAAAAAAAAAAAAAAAAGCAACTATCTAATTAATTAAGTAATATCTATTAAAAATCAATAATATCTTTTACTTACTAATATTAATTTTATAAAAAAAGGGCAAGTACTTGCCAAATTTATTCTATCGTGAACCCTATTTTATTTTAAAGTTATTTATTATTTAAAATAAAGATATCACCATTTCCAGAGCCTATAAAAATATCGCCATTCTTAATTTGCACAATGCCAAATATAGCTCCAGTTATTGTTTCACCATTTGGTTGCGTAACTTTTATACTGGCATTATCCTTTAAATTTATTTGGTAAATTGACCCTTTATCAGTGCCACCTAACATAATGTTATTTTCTGATAATAATTTTATTAAACTTGTAAATGATAAGTAATATGGTAACATATCAACTATTTCTCAATTTTTATTTAACTTATAGATTATTCCATCAGTTGTGGCAACTAAAATATAATCATTTTCTTCTATTATGGACTTTATTGATGAATTTAGTTGGTGATCAATTATTTTTTTAGTAATTTCACCATCATAGTTTAGTTCATAAATTGTTCCATCTTCAGTGCCGGCTAAAATATGGTTATTTGATATTTCGGTAATTGCAGTAACATTTGAAGAGAATTCGTCATTATTTTCTTTATTTAATAGCTTTTTTATTTCCCCTTCTCAAGTTAATTCATAAATTTTTTTATTAACAGCCGCAAATAAGCGGTTATTACTAAATTGGGCCATTGCAGTAATTGTTGAATTAAATGGAGTTTTTTTATAATTAATGTTAGCACTATCATCTAGGGAAAAAATATCACCGTTAGTTGTCCCAGCCAAAATATTCAAATTTGATAATTGTATTAAAGATGTAACACTACTTGCTAAATTAGGTCCATGAACTTTGATTGTGCCAATATTTGGATTAAAACTATTATTTGGTTTTTCAATGATACTAGAATTATTTAAAAAGTATCATCCTAAAATTCCTCCTGCTCCAGAAAGAAAAAAAGCAATTAGTAAAAAAAGAATTATGATTATACTTTTTAATTTATTATTTTTTTTCGAATAATGGGCATTTAATTCTTCAAGAATTTGATTAATTTGAAGGATGTTATTTTTATTCATTGGGGCTGGAATCTTTACGAGTGAAGGTGGTTTTAATCCAGCGGTTTGCATTTCTAACTGGAGGATCATATTTTTGATGGTTTGCGCTGACAATATAATTTTATTATTATAAATTGGTAATTTTAGAGTTCCATCTTTAAAATATAAATTATCATTGTGGAGAAAAACATAAGAATCTTTTTCACATTTAATGAATGCTAACGGTTTTACACCTTGGTCTAATTGTACAGAGCGATTTTTTTGATTTTGCATAATAAAAATTTAGTGTCTTTTAAATTAATTTTATTATTCTTATTAATTTCTGTCACTACTTCATTAAATTTAATTTGACAATTAGTACACAATTTTTTATATAATATTTTGGTGGCTTTGGCTTTCATAATGTATCTCTCTCCGCTTTAATCAGATTCATTCTTGCTATTTTGCTTTATCGCTAATTGTTGTTGCTCTAACTTAACTAAATTATCTTTTTTAAGTAAAAAGTCAAAAGAAAATTCAGTTTGTCCGATTTTGAAAATCTTAATTTTGTTTTCTTCAGCAAACTTTGTTACAAATTGTAAATGGAGCGGATTTTGAATAACAAAATTAATTCGCTTAGTATCTTTGTCATATCAATTTTTAACATTATTAGCTGTAAAAAACTGTGCAAATTTCTCATTATTATCCACAACAATATAATAAGTTTTATTGATATCTAAATGATCTAATGTCCCTGTTTGAATTTGCCGACCATTAATTACAAGGGTATATTCATCAATATAGTCTTTAATTTCATCTAATAAGTGTGAAGAAAAAAAGACCGTTTTACCTTTAAGGGTTAAAAATTTTAAATATTTGATCACTTTTTTTCGATTAGCAATATCTAAGCCAGCTTCAGGCTCATCTAAAATAAGAATATCAGGGTCATGAATGATTCCTTGAATAATCATTACCCTTTTTTTCATTCCAGATGAAAAAGAATTAACATCTTTATTTCGATGTTCTCATAAACCAAGGGACATCATTAGTGTCCTAATTCGATTTTTTAATGTCTGGCCATAAACACCATTTGTTAACCCCATAAATTTTAAAAAATTATAGGCTGATATTTTTTCGGGAAAAGTAATGAATTCTGGGACATAACCAATCTTTTTTTCACTTCAAGGTCTTTGATGTCTTTATCCAAAATTTTAATAATCCCAGAATGTTTAGCATATCCCCCAATTAAGGACTTGATAAAAACTGTTTTTCCACTTCCCGAAGCACCAATAATGGCATGCATTTTTCCGGTTGTAACTTTAAAATTAAAGGGCCCAATAACATTTGATTTAAAAAATTGTCGAAACTGTTTAACATAAATAGCGCAATCATTATCATGATTGGTTTTTTTAGTTTGTGAAATTACTTTATTCATAATATTAATCCCCTTTACAATGTTTATAAAATAATTTTTCTTTTTAAAATCACTTTGGCTCCGACAAGAAATAAAATTGATAATGACCCATAGATACTAATTATTATGTAAATATTTAAAAAAGGTTTTTGTTTGAGATCAATTGTGCCATTTTGATTTAATTTAAGTTCAGAACTTTTATAACTCATTAACTTATTTTGTTGAACATCAAAATCAATTTTACTATTTGCTAGTGGTTCAAATCATAATGGTTCTTCGTTAATAAAAGAAGTTCACATTTGGTTTCAGTGTTCAATAATATTTATTTTTGAAATTAAACTATATGTTTTCATTAACTGTTGATATTTTAACCAATTATTATTTTGTTTTATTGGCTCAGTTTGTATTAGTTTATAATCAGCAACTTTTTTTAAGATATTATTTTCTAATTCTTTAACAACATATAAAGTTGGATTATCAAAAAATGTTAAAAAGTCATTATTAAAAGTATTGCCACCATCATAACGGTAACTTGTACTTCCCATTTTTTGTTTTTGGTATAAATCAAGAAAAACGTCAGAAATTTTAAAGCCCGCATCAGCATTAATTGCCATGTTTTCACCATTGTTAATTTTAAAAGTAGAGTTAATTGGATCAAAATACAATAGTGATGCAACTTCTAAATTACGTAATTGATATAATTGTTCTCAAGTTGTAAAGGTTTTTGTTTCGTTGACTAAGTCATAAATTTCTTTTTGATAAATATTATTAAGATCTAATTTTTTAAAAGGTTTAAACATGTAATCTGTTGATAATGTTATTTGCATAGTTGGATAATTGCCCCCACTATTAGAAATAATATCTTTAATTGCAACTAAATTGCTTGAGGGTGATTCACGATATTTCCCTTCTCATTTTGTTAGTGTTGCTGTTTGAAAAGTATTTTCTTTTTTTTCTGTTAAACCTAATGATTGAAAAAATTTTAAACGTTCAATTTTTGATTGTTCACTATCTTTTGCTTTGATAATGTTATCAATTTCTTGAGGTGTTTTAGCCATATAGAAATCATAAATGGCATTTGTTATATTTGAATATTTTATTTTCCCTGTTTTTAAATAATCGTTGAAATTAATTGTACTATTAATTTGTTGGACTGTATAGTTTTGAACTGTACTGTTGCTGAAAGATAATTCAATAGTATTCCCTAAGGCCATGATTAATGAATATGGTAATCCACCTAATAGAAATAAACTACAAAAACAAACTACGATTAACATAACACCCTGGGTTGACATAAAAGTAACAGCAAATAAAATACCGCTGGCAGCAAAAAAAGAAAGAAATAAACAATAAGCAAAAAGTTTTCCGACTAATTCATTAAACTTTAAAAATAACATTGGCTTATTAACAATTTGATTAGTTATTAAGCCAATTATTAGTGAAAAAATTGTAATCCCCGCTAAAAATAAAATAATTAAAATTCATAAAGAAATTAGTTTTAAAAAAAAGATTGAATTTCGCGAGTAAGGTTTAGAAATTAGCAACAAATAAGTACCATCATCAATTTCCCGGCCAAAAATTTTAATTACTATCAACATAATAAAAAATAGTAAAAAAATATTACAAAAAATAAAGACCCCATATTGGAAATTAACAGAAAAAGTATAAATATCTTTTGATGTAACAAATAATAAAATAGATAATGTTCCAAATAAAATGAGAGATAATCCAAATATAATTCACATTACAAAAGATTTGTAGACTTTAAACATTGAAAATAAAATTATTGCTAATCTTATTTTATGTTTGGATTTCAATTTTTTTGCATTTGTTATATTCATGTTATTATCCCCTTTTTTATATAAATAAATATTAATTATTTATAGTTATAGAACCTTCAGCAAAATAAACGTTACTTGTGTATTTAATATTTTGGTTTGATCCAAAAGTAAAATCCATTGATCAACCACCTGCATATCCAAGATAAATTGAACCATCATCATTTAACTTATAAACTCCAGCTCTAAAAGAGTTAGACATATCAAATATGTTAATATCTTCTAAAGTTTTGGCAATGTCACTATTAATAAAACTATCTTTTAAAGTTTTTATTAAAAAATTCGCGCTTTTATCGTCACTATTTTTTAGTTTTTCAAAAATTTCAGTACTTACTTTAAATGAAGTTTTATTTTGTTCCAGGTGGGCACTATAATTTTTATAGAATTCAACAATTATTTTTCCATAATTTTGTAATTTTTGATTTAAATCCTCTTTTGATAAAATAATCTTTCCTTCAAAAACTTGGTTATTTTCTTCTTTACCAGTTGACATTAATCCTGACAAATTCATTCCATATAAATTAATAAAACTTAAGTCTAAATTAAAAGTTCATAATGTTACAAATTTGCCATCTTCAATCTTAAAACCAGGAATGTTATTTTCTAAATATTTATTTACAAAAGTATCAGCTGTCAAATTTTCTAAATTATTACTGTCTCCAGTCCCAAAAAAGAGATAAGGCATAGAATGTCCAATATAAGGATACATTTTACCAGCGGCAATGCTCCCATCATTTTTAACTCATGTTGTAAAATTATCTACATTGTCAAAAAATGATTTTGGATTTGCTAAAAATTCTGTTGAATTAAATTTAATTTTATATTTTTGTAGGTCAGAATTTTTAATAAAATTTTGAAATTTATTTTTTAACGCATCACTTATACTTGAAAGTGATGAGATATCAAATGAATTATAAATCTTTTGAAATTCTGCTGTTTTATTTAAATCTATTTCAGTGTTTTCAGTCATAAATTTATCTAATTCTGCTTGTAAAACTAAGTAGATTTTATTGTTTAGTAATGTAGCAGCATCAATGTTATTTGTTACATTTGATGATTTATAGAGTGCGTCGGTTTTATTAAGTTCTTTCAAATTTACTTTATATGAAAGGTTTAGTTCAATCCCAACCATTTTTGTATTTTCAATTCCGGGAATATCGATATCTAAATCACTTGTTAAACTTTGTAAATCAACGTATTTAATAGTTGCTTTTAGATCATTTGAATTATATTCAATTGGATTACTATTTTGATAGTAATTTGAGTATTCTTTTTTAATTGTTTGATTTACTTCTGTGATTGTTTTAGTAACTACATCAGATAAATAATTTAAAATTTTTTGATCATCTGGTTCTGTATTATCCAATTCGTATGAATCATTGATGTTATCTACTTTATCATAGATAATTTGTAAATTAACATCATCACCACTATCAATATAATTTTTAAATAAATTATCATTTAATAGTGCTTTTACTTCTTTTGAAATTGCAAGTAATATATCTTGATCATTATTGTTTTCCCCATTATCATTATTATTTGATGCCTTCGCAGAACAACTAACTAGTGTTGTTAAACCTGTTCCACTGATGGCAATTGTTCCTAAAAAACTTAGTAATTTTTTCATTTTTTCATAGCCTCCTAAAATTGCTAAATATAAATAGTATTTTGCATAGTTCCCTTTATTATTTAGGGTACATTTCATTATACTTTTTTTTTTTTTTTTGCAAGTCCTATTTGGAACTATGTAAAAACATATTTTTAATTAATTTTGTGAAAATAAAAAAAAAAAAAAAATAGTTAAATAACTATTGAGGTGATGGTTATGAATTCAAAGAAAATTAAAAAAGATGACAAAATAATATAAGTCATCCTTAAAAAATTTGCTTATCTATTATTTATAACATAAATACTATAATTACTAACTAAAATATTTTAGTTATCTAAATGTAATATTTGCAAATGATGCTTCGTAATAACAACCAGTCGCACTATTGTAAGATTCTTCAGCAACAGAATATCCTCAATAAATGTTATGATCATCATGTCATAATCCAAGTGCAAAAGTTAATTCTTGGTGGGCAAATCCTCCGTCTCCCGAAGAAGAAACAACCCAAATGGCTTCAGTTGTACTTACATCACTACTAATATCATTAGTAAAAGTTTGGATTTTAGTAAGTTTTTCATCCTTGCTTCATGCATGGACATAGACAAAACCACTAATAACAGCTGTTAGATATTTGTCCATAAAGGCTTGCCAACTATCAGCATAATCTAAAAAATTAAGAATAATATGGGTTTCATTATACGAGGCTTCTGAAGAGGTACCATTAAATGAATCTTCTTTATAAAAGTTAATATCAACTTGTAATTGTTCATCACTCTTTTCTTGGTTAGTAGTCTTTACTGATATTTTATTAAGATTTGCTTGGGTATGCATTGCTGCTCCTAAACCACTACTAATTCCAATCACACTAGTTCCTAAGATTGTTAATAAATTTTTCATAATATAAATTTACCTTTCATATCTTTATTTTCTGTCCCGCCCGTGAAAATATGAATAATTTTATTTAATAAAGTTTGATATTTTCCCACCCAAAATATAATGCATTTTTTTGAAACTAATGTTTTGAAACTTATTATAATTGAGATCTTTTAACTTGCTTTCTAACCCCATTATAATCCTTCCCAAACTAAAAATAATATTTTTTATAAAAAATTACAAGAAATAATAAATAATTTTACAATTTTAAATTTATTGATAGTTATTAACATTAAAAATTGTTCTTTTAATTTTGGCCTATTTTTTGTCCTAAACCTTTTGGGGAAATTGAAAGAATTTTTAAAAAATCATTGTTCCAAAGCGTTTCAATGGTAGTCAAAAGAATTTTAAAATTAAAAAAATGCTTGTTATTTTTATAATTAAAAATAACAAACAAATAAAATATTTTTATAATAATTATTAAAAACTATTAGCGGTGCGGCGTTAGACTTTCTAACGATTCTTCTGACGCTTCTGGTTGAATTTGGCTTAGTTGCTCATGAACTTCTTGTTCACGTTTTTGATTATTAGTTTTTTTAGCACTTAACTCAGCAGTTGATGATACACTATTAGAATTACTTTCAGAATTCATTACTGTCTGTTCTTCATCAACTGGGAATTCTACTACTACGCTGTCTTCTTCTAAACTAGCATGTACTTGTGCTGATGCTGTTCCATAGGAAGAAACTGAAGTTTGACCATTTAATAAAGAAGTATGTTCAGATGGTTCCGAGTTAATTGAACTATTAGCTTCTAAATCATTACCTGGTTGATGATTAGAATAAGCAGTTATTAAATTTTGGGTTGTAGTATAAAGTTCTTTTCCAACACCTAAAATGGCTGGTAAGGCTGCTGGTACAATTCCTAAACCAATAATATCTTTGGCATTTTCAATTCCTAATGAATCAATTTGTTGGTAAGTTAGAATTGAAAATCCAACAATAGCTAATACTGGCGGTGCTAATTTTCTCATTTTATCAAACGCTTGTTTTAACATGGGATCATCATTATTGGTTGGACATAAGTAATCAATTCCAATATTAACTAAATCAACGATTTGGGCAGTTGTAAAATAACCACTAATTTGATTAAAGAAAATATCTTTAATGGCCGTTAATTGGGTTAAATCATATTGGGGTCCTTTGTTATAAAAATATGTTTGGACTGCTCCCGCCACGTTTCCAATCACTGTATTAAATACTGACATTACCCGGTTAGCAATTTTTGCTTTCATCCCCATTGTCGCATGGTTAAGATTATAGTAATCTTTTAAGATTGAATCACAAATTAATAAAATTGGTTCAGGCATTCGGGCAAATTCTGCTGTTTTTGTTCATAACCCAAATTTTTCCATATAAACAGTTCCCATTAAACTCCCTGCGGCTTGAAAAATATTCATAATTCTTGTTTTTCATGTTTCTTGTAAAGTACTAGAAAATTTTTCAAGAAAACCAGCTGCTGATTGGTCTCCTAAATTTTGTTCATTTTCTTCAACAGTACTATCTGTACTAGAATCAAGATCGATTTCAACAAATTCGTCTTGTTCTTCTTCTGTAGTTGATAATTCTTCTTGTTCACTACGTGTTGGCATAATTAATAAATCTCCTTTAACTATTTATCTGTCAAAAAAGATTTCATAATTTTTAAAAGAAACTTTAGAAAATAATATCTTAAAAAAAGAACACCTATAAAATATTAATTTTATAGGTGTTCTTGACACTCAAACAAAAATTATTCACAAATTTATTTATTTCCTAAAGTCATTTTAATTTTATCATAATTTTAAAAATAAAAAAGAAATCTAATTTCTTTTTTAAAATTTTATTAAAAAATATCCCAATTTTAGCGAATATCTTCACTGTTGTTTATCAAATCATTAATTTGTTGTTGTCTTATTTGATTATTTTTTTTATGTTTAACTAAATTATGTTTACAATCTTGTTCATTTTTATTTTTAATTGCTAAGGCTAATCAGTCAAAACATGCTTTGGTAATTTCTAATTGTAACTTCGGTAAAAAATCTTTGGAACCTAAACTTTTATTCTTATATATAGTATTTTCGAAGTTTAAAATAATATTGCCAATTATCTCTTTCCTTTTTAAAATAATTTGATGATTTTGTAAAGGGTTTGACTCTTTTTTAGGTTTTTCATCAAATAATGCTGAAACAAACTGATCACTGGCACTCATCTTTACTGGTGTACATTTTTCTAGTGAATAATGCTGGGATAAGTTATAATAATCATTTTCACTTACGATGTCAACAATTTCTTTTCATAATCAATAAATCTCGTCTTTATTTTTTTTATATAGTTCAATAGCCTTAAAAATTTTTTTATTTTCAATTAAAAAACGTTGGCAATAAATAACTTCTTGATTATGTTCAATTAATCAAAAATTATGCTTAGAATTAATAGGATTAAAAATTGGATTAAAAAAATTTAATGTTTCAGATATATCGTTTACGGTAAAATCAAAAAAGATATTATTATTAATAAACTCATCTTCTTCTTTTGTTAACTCAAAATTATCCAAGAAAGTTCTAGGAGTTGTTAAAAGATATCAAAAAATATTAAGTTTTTTGCGATAATTTAAAAGCTCATTGACTTTAATTGAAAATGGTTCAACTAAAAGTTGACTAATTCTGTTTTCTTCTAAATTAAGAATTGCTTTGAATTGGTTTAAAAAATCTTGGGTAATACTTTTATCTTGAAATATTCATAATTTCTCTTTATTTTTAGTTAAAATTTTCAAAATAAAGTCAGCAGTTAAGTTATAACTCAAATTTCAGCCAAGTTCTTTTAAAGCATTTAAATTTACTTGTTTAGTAATTTCGTATTTTGAAAAAAATACAAAAAGAAAGCTATTTTCTAGGCTGTTTCTTTTTTTATTTAAATTTTGGATTTCTATTGTTAATTGGTCAAAACTTAAACCCTTAATTTTTATTTCTTTATCATAAGTCATTTTTTTATTTTTCACATCGCTAAAAAACTTAGTCACTATTTGAATAGCACTATGTCATTCCTTAATTTTTGTGATATTAATTTTTTCAAGCATTAGTGCTAATTCTAAATAGGCTGCAATAAATTTAAATGCTAATAGAGTATTACAATCAGTAATTACTTTGGCATGGGGAGATGAACTTTTTAAAGCATCATCTTTGGGAAAAAAATGATTAATGTAAGAGCTATTGTATTATTAGATGTCGTATTTCATAACTTATTAAAAAGATTTTGTGACTTAGTTTGTAATAAAATATTGTGTTTTAGCTTCTCGAGATTATTCTCTACTTGGATAAAAATTTCCTTGGTAATATTGCTATTACCAATTGTTAAATATGTAGCAATATTTTGATGAATAAAGTTTTGAGTTTTAAACACGAAATTATACATTTCAAGATATTCCTTTTTAAAATTATCAACTATGTTATATTTTTTTTCCAGTATTGAAAGTTCTTTTGGTATTGAATTCATTCATATGTCTCCTGTTCTGCGTATTAATTCAAAATAATATTTTTTTGATATTAATTAAATGTTTTAATTATTAGTTATAATTTTAAATTCTAAAATTTTGGTACTTTAAAGTACTCTTAGATATAATTATAAGTTTTAAAATTTAAAATATTGATTTATTAAAAATCTTTTTTTAAACAATTTAAAAATCTCAAAACAAGGATAATAGCAAAATTATTAGGTGATGATTATTCTAATTAAAAGACTTATAACCCAAAATAAAAAAAGGAAGAGGTTTTCCTTTTCATTTTCTACTGACGGCTATTAATCCGATCATTTAATAAAATAATAAATTCATCAAAGCCAACAGTTATCTGGTCTTCTTGTCCATATTGGCGATAAGTAATGGTATTGTCGTTCATTTCATTATCTCCTAAAACTAGTTGATAAGGAATTTTTGATACTTGGGCATCACGAATTTTATAGCTCAAGCGTTCATCCCGGAAATCAATGAAAGTTCTTAATTTTAAGGCTTTCAATTTTTGATGAATTTCTTGGGCATAAGGAAGATGTGTTTCATTGACTGGAATAATAGCTATTTGGCGGGGAGCTAGTCAGAGTGGTAAAACTCCTTTTGTTTGTTCTAATAAAATTGCTATAAAGCGTTCATAAGTTCCAATTAACCCCCGGTGGATAATTGTGGGGGTTGCTTTTTCCCCATTTTGGTCAATATAGGATAAATTAAATTTTTGGGGTAATAAGAAATCAAATTGTAAAGTTGACACTGTAATTTCATGGTTTAAAGCAGTTTTAATTTGGATATCTAACTTTGGTCCATAAAAGGCGGCTTCCCCTGGCATTGGAACATACTCAATTTTTAACTCATCTAAGGCTTCTTGGAGCATTCGTTCCGCAAGATCCCACATTTTATCATCATCATAGTATTTTTCTTTATCATTAACATCACGCAAAGATAATGAATAATAATCAACTTCAATGTTAAAAGCTGATAAAGTTTCATTAATTAGTTTAAAACAACGTTTAAATTCTTCTTTAATTTGGTCATTACGAACAAAAATGTGGGAATCAGTTAATTGCATCATCCGTACTCGTTCTAAACCTGTTAAACTTCCTGATGATTCATAGCGGTGCATAATGGCATGTTCCGCTAATCGTAATGGTAATTCGCGATAACTACGCGGTTTTGAATTATAAATCGCAATATGGTGAGGACATGACATTGGTCGTAACACACTTACTTCATGATCTTGGACCATTGGGGGGAACATATTTTCTTTATAATGGTCCCAGTGGCCCGAAATTTTATACATTTCACTAGTCCCAATTACTGGGGTATCAACCTCAATGAAATCATACTCTCATTCTTTTTCGCGAATAAAATCTTGAATGGCGCGTTTTAAACTCATCCCGTTGGGTAACCAAATTGGTAACCCCGGACCAACTAGTTTATCAAAGGTAAAGATTTCTAAATCTTTCCCAATTTTACGATGATCACGTTCCTTACGTTCAGCTAACATTGCTAAAAATTCGCTAAATAATTCTTTTGACAAATGGGCCGTTCCATAAATTCGCTGTAACATTTTATTGTTACTATCATCTTGTCAGTAGGCACCTGCTAGCGATAAAATTTTATATGCTTTCACATACTTTGCATCAACAGCGGCAAAAGTATTATAAAGATATGTTTGCTCATCTAATAAATATGAACATTTTTCAACTTTTTCTGGGGGTAAATTATTAATTAAATCTAAAACATAAGAATTATCGTGGTAAAGCTGTTTTAAAGTGTTAATTGGTGAACAAACACGAGTAATTTTAATATTGTTTTGAATTAATTGAAAAGTTGCTTCGGCAATCTTATCCAAATCAGTTTCTTTGACACTAATTTCAGCATCAAAATCGACATAAAAACCATCATCATTTAAACCAATCTTAGCAATTTTTATTGTCGGATCTAAATTAACTAATGCTTTGGCAGTTAATAATCCCGCTGTATAGTTAATAATTTGTCAGCCTTCGTGGTCTGATTCTAAAACTAATTTAACATTGGCATCACTAGTAATTAAATAATCATATGAGCGCATTTGGTCATTAACAATGGCTCCTAAAGTTCGTTTCCCTAAACTAATTGCTAAACTAGTGGCGAGTTCTTTTACCGTTAGGGGGTTAGCAAATTCTTTTAAACTACCATCTGGTAATGTAATTTTAATCATTGTAATATTTTCCTTTCTAATAAAAAACGCTCATATTGAAATCTGCAATCGATTAACAATAGGAGCGAATTATCGCGGTACCATCCCGTCTTAAATTAAAAATTAACTTTTAATTTATCTTTCACACTTAATATCGAAAAGTGCTTAAACGTAAACTACTGTGGTGGGTAGTAAAAACGGGGTTTAATTGCTAAGGTCTCATTATCCTTAACTTCCTGTAAATTAAGCTTCCCCACTTCCGTGTCCCTTTCGTTTAATTATTTAATTGTAATTTCGCGTAATTCTTCATTCCGAGCAAAAAGAATTTTGCTGCCTGGTTTTGCCCCTCATTTTTTGGCAACTTCCATAATGGCATTATCATCGGTTTTAAAACTTTCATAATTAGCTACTTTATTCATAAAGATTGAATGTCATACTCCAAAGGCTGTGTATAAGTGTTCAATTGGTGAAACTCCTAAGATTACGACATTTGGTCGGAATTTTGAAATTGTTTTTAACAATTCTCCGGTGTTGGAAACAACAACCGCATATTCATAATCGCCATCTTTTGATTTTTCCGCTAATTTGCGAGCAATTTCAGCGCGAACTCCCTTGGTTGAGGCACAAGCATTTTCTAATTGTTTTTCATAATATAATTTTGAATAAAATTCATGTTCAGCCCGTTTATTAATTGTGGCCATTGTGCTAACGGTAATAAATGGATAGTCCCCATTTGCTGATTCTCCTGATAACATTGTTGCATCAGCTCCTAATTCAGTGGCAAAATAAACATCTGTAACTTCTGCTCTGGTTGGATGCGGATTATCGGTCATGGTTTCTAACATTTGGGTTGCCACAATCACAATTTTCCCCGCCGCACGACACTTACGAATAATTACTTTTTCTCAATATGGAACATCATAATATGGGATTTCTAATCCTAAGTCTCCCCGCGCAATCATAATTCCATCGGCAGCTTCAATAATTGCATCAATATTATTAATTCCAATTTGTGATTCAATTTTCGCAATAATTTGAATATGTTCAGCCTTACCTTCTTTTAATAACTGACGAATTTCTTGGATATTAGCAGCAGTGTTTACAAATGAAGCGGCAATATAATCAATTCCTTGTTCAATTCCATATTTAATATCATTAATATCTTTTTCGGCCAAGAATGGTAAGGTAAAGTCAACTCCCGGTAAATTAATTCGTTTGTTTGTTTTAACTAAATGATGATTAAAAGCAGTTGTGGTGATGACTCCTGGTTTTACCTCATTAACATTTAATTGTAATTTTCCATCATCAACTAGGACCATATCCCCGACTTTTAAATCTTGGGACATGTCATATGAGACAGTAATTTCAGTTCCGGTACCTTGACGAGTTTGGTAATCTTCAGGCATTGAATAAATAGTTACTTTATCCCCTGCTTTAATTTCTTGCTTACCATCTTTCATTTGACCAACTCTAATTTCTGGTCCTTTAGTATCTAGTAAAATTGAGATTGGTTTTCCAATTTTTTCCCGAACTTGTTTTGCTCACACAATCCGTGCGCCTTGTTCTTCATGATCCCCATGCGAAAAGTTTAAGCGGATCGTTGTCATTCCACAATTAAACAATTCTTCAATTGCTTCAGCTGAATGCGTACTTGGTCCAATTGTTGTGATAATTTTAGTACGTTTCATTTTATCTTTTAAATCAATTGTTGTCATTCTTTATTTTATCTCCTTCTTCAAAAATTTACTTACAAAATTATTGTATATTAAATTTCTTACTTTTTATACATATTATTATTTAATTCATCAAATTCTAACCAAATATCTTTACGACTAGCACGGGGAATATTTAACGCTTCCATAATAGGACGCGCCACAATTTCATCACCAATATTACCAATTGCTAAGCCCCCCTTGTTGGCAATTAACTGCTTAACAGCAAACTGCGCCATTCGAAAAGCACGGTAGCGTTCCATTGCTGTAGGAACTCCTCCCCGTTGGGTATGTCCTAACACGGTAGCTCTTGTAATATAACCACTTGTTGCTTCCACTTTTTTCGCTAATGCGTGGACATCAGGATAAATCATTTCACTGACAACAATCACTACACTTCGTTTATTGGCTAAAAATAACTGTTTAGCACGTTCAGCAATTTCTTCTTCGGTTAATGCTGCTTCATTAATAGAAATAATATCTGCTCCCCCAGCAATTCCGGCATATAGTGCAATATCACCACAAGCATGGCCCATTACTTCCACAATTGAACAACGGTGGTGTGATTGCATCGTGTCCCGTAAGCGATCAATGGCTTCTACCACAATATTAATTGCTGTATCAAATCCAATTGTATAGTCAGAAGAAGTAATGTCATTATCAATTGTTCCTGGTAACCCAATACAGTTAATCCCCATGTCCGTCAACTTTTGGGCACCTTGATAACTACCATCCCCACCAATGACCACTAAGGCATCAATCTGACGTTTTTTTAAATTAGCAACCGCTTTTTCGCGCACACTAACTTCTTTAAATTCAGGCAAACGAGCACTTCCAATAATAGTTCCCCCTCAGCGCATGATGCTATCGGCAAAGTTATTATCAACACTCTCAATTCAATCATTTACTAGTCCTAAATAACCATCACGCACAATATATGTTTCTAATCCTTTGGCGTGAGCTGTTTTAATGACTCCGGCAATCGCGGCGTTCATTCCTTGCGAATCTCCACCTGAGGTTAAAATCCCAATTCTCTTAATCATTTCTTACATCTCCTTTGATCTTTTTTATTTACACAATTATTATTTTATTCTTAAAAAAGACTTTGTAAAGAATTTCAAGAAAATATTTCAGAAAAACCTAAATAAAAAACCATTTAAGAAATTAAATGGTTTAATGGTTATTGTTCTGAATTTTCACTTGGTGGGGTTGGTTCGCTAGGTTGGTCACTTGGTTGTGAACTTGCTGGTTCTGAGGCAGTTACTAGCAATTGTTGGTTTAATAACGCTAAGTTATTTAACACAAATTGACCAGATTGACTAGCTAACGAAAATTTACATTTCTTTTTACTACGCGAACCTTCAGTATAGTAGATAATAATTTGTTTTAGGCGGTTATTTTGTTCAACTTTGGTAATTTTACGAATCAAAATCCGTTCTCCTAAAAAAGCAATTTCTTTATCATCAATCCCAATGGCAATTGTTTGTAAAAAGAAGAAAATATAAATTCCCACAATAATTGTAATTGCAAAGGCAATCACAATTAAGACAATCATTGTTGCTTGATTTGTACTATCAATTGCAAACCCAAAGACATAGTTAATAACTAAAATGGGAATGTTTAAGGCTAACACACTAGCCATAAAAATTAATACTTTTTTGTTAATAAATTTTTGGGTAAATTCGCGTTTATTAAAACTAACTAAATACCCCGCAATTGATAAGCTAACAGCGACAAACAAGAAGGTTGCCATTGCTAAGGCAATTAGCATTCCCTTTTGATCATCTAAATATGCGCTAAAATATAGCATAAGTTACTCACACCTTTCGTAATGTTATTTTTTATTTACTTGAGCCATAACTTCAGCGGCAAAGTCAACAGTTGATTTTTCAATCCCTTCCCCAACTTCGTAACGAATAACTTTGGCAACAGTACCACCGTTATTTTTTACAAAATCACTAACTTTAAAATTAGGGTCAACAACAAATTGTTGGTCTAATAATGACATTTCTGATAATTGTTTGTTTAAACGACCTTCAATCATTTTTTCCAAAATATTATCTGGTTTTCCGGCATTTTTAGGGTCATTTTTTGCTTCATGGGTTAAGATTTCTTTTTCTTGGGCTAAGTATTCTTTTGATACTTCGTCTCGTGACACAAATTTTGGATTCATTGCCACAACGTGCATTGCCACTTGTTTTCCGTGTTCTTCTTGCACTTTCCCATCAAATAATACTAAAGAAGCAATTCTTTTATTTGAATGTCAGTAAATTCCAAATGATTGGTCATTGTTTTTTTCAACAATCGCAAAACGGCGAAGGGTAATTTTTTCCCCAATTGTTGCAATTGCATGGGTAATTACTTCTTGTAAAGTTGTCCCATCAATTTTAATTTGCATTGCATCTTCAATATTTTTAACATCGGAATTAACCAAGGCATCCCCGATTTTTTTTACTAAATCTAAGAATTTTTGGTTGTTAGCGACAAAATCAGTTTCGGAATTTAATTCATAAATAACTGCCTTGTCTCCTTTTTGAACAATGCCAGTTAACCCTTCGGCCGCAATCCGATCAGCTTTCTTAGCGGCTTTGGCAATTCCTTTTTCGCGCAGTCATTTGATTGCTTCGTCAATATTACCATTTGTTGCTTCTAACGCTTTTTTAGAATCCATAATCCCAGCGCCAGTTTTTTCGCGTAATTCTTTTACTAATTGTGCTGAAATAGCCATTATTTCAACTCCTTTCTTAATTAATTGCTTGTATATTATGTTAAAGGTTACAATATTTATCCCTTGTTAATTATTTTGTTGTGATTTTGCCATCCACAAGATTTAAGTGGGGAATTAATGCACTAATCATATCAGCTTTTTTCCCTTTTTTAACAGCAAACGGTTCGCCAATTGTTTCTAATTCAGCAACTGTTAATTTTGCTAAACTTTTTTCTAAATCATTATCAATAACAGTGATTGTACTTAATTGGTTATTGGCTGGTTTGGCTGGTGCTTGTGGTTCGCTAGTTGGTTTAACTTCTGACTTTACAGGTGGCTCATTGTTAACTTTTAAAGCTGGTTGTTCTGAGTTATTACCAGCAGGATGGTTGTTACGGGGTTCATTGCCATTGCGATCTTCTGATCTTTGATAATTACCACGGCGATCATTGTTATTACGGTTATCATTATTAAAGTCACGTTTAAATTCTGAAGGTTTAAATTGGGGTTCTGGCATTTTAAGACCCATTGCATCACCATATAAGTCGGCAACATAATGGGTTAAAATGGCAATACTACGAGCAGTATCATCATTTCCCGGAATCACATAGTCAATTCCGTCTGGATCAACATTGGTATCACAAATTGCAATAACAGGAATTCTTAATTTCCGTGCTTCGCGAACAGCAATGTGTTCTTCTTTTGGATCAACTACAAATAAGGCTTGGGGTAATTCTTTCATTCCTTTAATTCCCCCTAAGAATTTTTCTAACTTTTCTTTTTCCTTTTTAATTAAGATTTGTTCTTTTTTTGGTAATAACTTTAATTCACCGCTTTTTTCTTGGCGTTCAATGTTTCACAATCTTTTTACCCGTAAGTGAATAGTTTTTAGATTGGTTAAAGTTCCTCCTAGTCAACGTTGGTTAACATAAAAGTTTTCACTTCTTTCTGCCGCATCTTTAACAATTCATTTTGCTTGTTTTTTAGTTCCGACAAACAGGATTTTTCCTTTTTTGCTGGCAATAACTGCCATTAATTTTTTAACATCTTCTAATCGTCAAATTGTTTGTTGCAAGTCAATAATATGAATTTTATTTTTTTCACCATAAATATATGGTTTCATCTTTGGATTTCAACGTTTGGTTTGATGTCCAAATTGCGCTCCAGCTTCTCATAGCATTTCTCTTGTCAATTCTTTTACCATAATATATTTAATTCTCCTTTTCGTTAAAACTTCCATTTACTTCGAACATTTACCACTTATTAATTCAACTATAAGCACTCGGTAAATGAATCCATAAATGTGTATTGTATACCCGATATATGAATACAAGCAAATTCATTATAACATAAAAAGCAAATTATCCTAGTAAAAATAAAAAATGCTAAAAAGTTAGCATTTTTTGAAAGGCTGTTTTTTAAATTAATATTATTATTCGGTCCGACTTATTATTTAAATCTTTCTTAAAATAGTTTGTTTTTCTGAAATAATTATATTAATTTAATTTTATAGATTTAACGCCTCTTTTCACCCATTCACAAATATTTTAATATCTTTATTTGGAACAAGCAAGATATTTTGCGCACTAATTTCTCCAAATAAATTATTATCAAGATCGCTCGGCAGGTGGTTAAGTTGTTCTTCATTTTCTTTTTGCTTGTTTAAAATTGCCATGGTGCTAGTATATAAGAAATAAATAAAGGCAATTCCATAACCAAGACTAATTGCTTCACTTAATAAATGGGCAAACCTAATTTCATTAAACATTAACGGTGAAGTATTAATGCGACCAAGTTTTTCAAACAGGGTGGTGATTAATAATAAATAACCAAATTTAAAAACATTGCTTTTTTCATCACTGCGAGCAATTCACCCACATAATTGTAAAATTAAGGCAAAAACTACCATTACTGCTAACGTTCATAAAACAAAAGTTCAGTTAATTCGCCGAGAATTAAGGCGCAAAAGATTATTAATTATTTCTGGCACTACAATAATAAAGGGTAACCCATAAATTATGTATAATAAAGAATGCACCAATTTGCGGTTATTAGCTAAAATTGCAAAGGTAATTAGCAATTGAATATAAGAATAAAAAGTTAAGAGCGAAAAATAATACTGCTTATCAAGCGCCACATTAATTAAAATTCTTCAAATAACATTGCCAAAAATAAACATTCCAAACCCAAAAATAATGGCAATTATTTTACTAATAGCATAAACTAACTGGTGACGTTTATACTGACAATTATAATAAATAAAGATTCATGATGATAATAATGTAACAAGAAAAATTCCCGCCAACACAAACATTCATAAAAATAAACTAAAAGTTCCGGTTTCCAAGCGGTTTTTATCAATTCAATGAACTAAGTTAGGGCTATCAAAGATATTCTTGATTAAAATATCTCCTAAGAAAACTTTCTCCACTTCCTCACCTACTTTACTGTTAACAATTATTCATTCTTGCTATTATTGTATCGTTTTCTTAAAAATTTACAACTTTTTCGGATTAAAGTCAGGAAAAAAAGCAAAATTTTTAAATATTTTTAGAAAAAATTTCATAAAAATATAAAAATAGTTAACAAATGTTAACTATTTTTCAGATAAAATGGCGATTCCAACACTGTATTCTTCTTCATGACTTAAGGAAATGTTTAAAAACTCATTTTCCGCTAAGTTTAGTCCAGTGACTTTTAATTTATTGTCATCCCCCGTAGCAATACAAACAGTATTAAGTGGAAAGTTATATTCTAAAGCCTTAATTAGGGCTTCTTTAACTGCTCATCTTCCCGCTAAGTATTCGCGTTGACGAGTTTTGCTATCAACACTACTATAATATTGAAATTCTTTTTCCGCTAAAATTTTACTAGCAAACTGATCATTAACTTTAATCCGCTTATTTTTAATAATATCTATCCCCACATTTTTAATCATCTTTTTTCCTACTTTCTGATATTTTTTGACATTATAACATTTAAAAACGATATAATAAAGAAAAAGAAATCGGGAGAAAGTTATGACAAGTTGTAGTTTTAAAAAAGTTGATGATAAAACAATTGCTAATATGCAAGCTTATTACCAACCATATCAAATCACTAATAAAGATCCGAATAAAATGGCAGTATATTTTGTTAATAAGATTACAATTAGCATTTATCGCACTAAAACAGTTCTTTTTCAAGGCGAACATTGTGAGCAAGAAGCTAAAAAGTTTTTTCAAATTAATAATCACCCGTCAGTGCCAAGTAAAACTAGTCTTAATTATTATGAACCAGATGTCATTGGCAATGATGAAGTTGGGGTTGGCGATATTTTTGGTCCCTTAGTAGTAACTAGTTGCTTTATTGATAAAAATGTTATTCCCCAGTTAAAAACATTCGGAATTAAAGATAGTAAAAAACTAAGTGATTATCAAATTATGCAAATTGGAGGACAATTAAAAAAACTTATTCCCTACCATAGTGAAATTATTGATAACCAAACTTATAATGATTGATATGATCAATATCAAAATGCCCATGTGATCAAAGCGATTGCCCATAATAATGCCATTAAACAGTTAATTAAAAAATATCATTGCCAATATCGCCAAATTGTTATTGACCAGTTTGTTAATGAAAAAAAATATTATGAATATTTAGCAACCCAGGGTGAAGTTATTAACCAGAATGTTATTTTTGTTACTAAGGGTGAAGATAAATCACTAGCTGTTGCATGTAGTGCTATTATTAGCCGCTATTTGTTCTTAGAAGCAATTATGAAGTTGGAATATCAATTTCAAATTGCCCTCCCATTAGGAGCTAGTGAGCAAGTTAAACTTCTGGCCAATGCTTATAAAAAACGATTTAAACCAGCGGAATACCGCCAATTTATGAAGATCCATTTTAACTTAGCCAAAAAATAAAAACCACGAGTTATTTCGAAACTGGTGGTTTTTTAATAATTACTTCTAAGGGACTAATTGCCCGGAATTTAACATTTGCTTTGCTAAACATTAATTTAGCCGCTTGGTTATCTTCAGTTTGGTCATACTTATCATTATCATAAATGACTTCCGTAATCCCCGCCTGGATAATAATTTTGGTACATCCTGAACAAGGAAATAAGGTGGTATAAATTTGACAACCACTTAAATCAACCTTGGCACTTAAAATAGCATTTAATTCCGCATGGGCGACATAAGGATACTTGGTTTGCAAATACTCCCCCTCGCGATCCCACGGAAATTCATCATCATTTAAACCACGGGGTAAACCATTATAACCGGTGGCAATAATTTGTTTAATTTCATTAACTACACAACTGCCAACTTGGGTCATTGGATCTTTACTTCGCATTGCACAAACATGGGCAACACTTAAAAAGAATTCATCCCAAGTTAAATAATCGGCGCGCTTCGGCATTATTATTTCCGATTTCCAAACAGATTAAACAAATTAGAGAAGAAAGTGCCAGTTGTTCGTAATCCCGGTGGTCATTCATTGCGTGGATAGTGGTAGTAATTTAGGAGCATATCCTGGATGGCTCCTTTTGAAGTTAACCCTGCGTTTCAGTAAACAATTAAGGCATTGACGACCGGAGCATTTAATGGTGGTGAATAACGGTGAATTGATAATAAGACAATGCCAATAATTAGAACCGCTGTTAAAATAAAGATTGGGTATAAAATTGAGAGGTTAATCTTTTTAATTTTAAATTCAAATAAGAAACCGAGTGCACTCCCAATAAAGAAACCACTAAAAACAACTAAATACGAAGGAAAATTGCTAGTAATTAATGGTAAAATAATTAACCAAATGGGAACAATAATTGTTCGTTGGTTAGAAACGAGAGAAGCTAAATCTTCTTTCCCAAAATTATAACTAAATAAGGCTCCCCATAAAATTGCTAACACGACAAATGATCCCGAAAAAATCGTATTAGGCATTGTTGCGGATAAGAATAATCCCGCGAGCGGAACACCAATAATAACAATCAGAGCTAATTTTCACCGTCCTAAGACTGCTTCATTATACCGAGAAATATTAAATAAAATAAAGATATTTAAAATTAATAAAAAGATATTACTATCAAACAAGGGATAAGTTCATAACCGTCACCACTGTTGGGACCAAACAAGTAAATCACGGGTAATTCCCCCATAAACAAGAGTGATCGAGTCCGCATCCAGACCCTTGGTTTGAAATAGTTGATTACCAAAGAAAACTTGAATAATCGGGATTACTAATAATAACACGACAAAAATTCAAGTGACCATTAAGTTATTCATACTTAATTTATCACTTAACTGTTTTAAATTTTTTGTTAACTTACTATTGGGGTCTTTAATATCCTCTAAAATTTGCTCAGCGGACATATTTTTGATGTTTTCTTCTTCCCCACTATCGCTTTGCTGTAAACTAGGGAAGAATTCCGCCACTTTATTTTGATAATTATTATTATCAACAAATAATGTCACATCGCCATTATCGTTGCGGACTTGCTGAGAATTATTAGCAATTAAAACAATTGATAACACATTCAATTTGGCACGCTGAAACTTTTTCGTTAAATACTCACGTAATGAAAGGACAACTTCATCATCAATCTGATAACGTCCCGGATCACTATTAAAATTATCAACAATTTTAATGATCTGAAACTGTTTATTATCAACTTTATATAAATAAACATTATTATTACTACGCGGTTTAACCTTATAAACATTGTACTTTTCAACTTTTATAAAGTAGTCAACTAGCGATAATTTTTCTTTATCAAAACTATTCATATGATGTTCCTTTCTCTGCTAACTCAGCTAGTTTATTGCGAAACTCCAGCGGGAGTTCGGAAGTAAATGTTAGCTGTTCACCCGTGTGGGGCTGAGTTAAAACTAATTGGTAAGCATGCAAATATTGCCCAAACGGAATGTTTTTATCTTCAGGATAACCATATAACGGATCACCAAGAACTGGATGGTTAATATATTTTAAATGCACCCGAATTTGATGGGTTCGTCCAGTTTCCAAATTACATTCTATATAAGTATAATCTTTAAATCGTTGAATTACAACAATATTTGTAACTGCATTTTTAGAATTTTTACTAGTGACACTCATTTTCTTGCGATCATTGGGGTCCCGGCCAATCGGAGCCGTGATTTTTGCTTTATCTACCGCAATTACCCCGTGCACAATTGCTAAGTACTGACGATGCATTGTTTTTTGCTGAATTTGTTCTTGTAAATGTTGGTGGGCAAAGTCATTTTTGGCAACCACCAATAACCCTGTTGTTTGGCGATCAATCCGGTGCACAATTCCGGGACGTTCAGCACCCCCAATTGTTGACCATTTACGATCGAACGCCAGCAACCCATTTACCAAAGTATCTTCATAGTGCCCGGGAGCCGGATGGACAACTAAATTGTTGGGTTTATCAATCACCATTAAATCCTCATCTTCATAAATAATTGATAATGCCATTGGCTGGGGTTTAATTACTGGGGGTTGTTCTGCTAGTGATCCTAAAATTTGAATGTGATCAGCAATTTTTAGCTGATAATTATTTGTAACAATGTTGTTATTAACTAAAATTTGATGGTTATTAATTAATGTTTGAATTTTGGTACGTGATACTGGCTCGGGGCTGGTACTAAAATATTGTTGTAAATACTTATCAATTCGCATTTCTTGATCACTAATAATTTCTTTGTTATTCATTTTCTTCCTCTTCTTCTTGGTGATGGCGTATATAATAGTAGCGAATAATTTCAACAATAATAGCAATTACTAAAACGACAACTCCAAATGTTACACACATATCCGCAAAATTGAAAATACTATAGGGGGGGAATAATTCCCATGCTAGAAAATCAACAACACCCCCATCATTTCACATGCGGTCAATTAAATTTCCAAAACCTCCGGTTGTGATCATAATTAACCCCACCGTGGCAATTTTGTTATTTAAATATAAAAATAAACTAAAAGCAATTAAAGTAATAAAAACAGCTCCGGTAATGGTGCCGGCCAAATTATCGCTGTTCGCCCCAAAGGCAATTCCCCGGTTAATAACAAATTTAAAATTAATAAAACCATCAATAAACTTAACCACGGGGGCAAATTCATCATGGGAAAGATATTTAAAAGCAAGTTGTTTTGTAACAATATCAATGATTAATAAACCAATAAAAATTGGCAAGCAGACAACTAGTTTATACTTTCACCGATAATCTCGTGTTTTAAAATGTTCTTTAAGATCGATACCAAATTGCTTAATTCTTTCTCACATTAATGTTTTCTCCTTATTTGATAAAGATATTATCTCATATTTTACTTATATAATACATCAAAACATCTTTGACAAATCTCATTATTTTCCGATAATTGATCAACAATCATCCAGCAACGAGCACATTTGAGCCCAACTTTTTCCTGAACTTTTAAATAACTAGTTGGATATGGGGTTAACCCTTCCTTATTATTAGTAAAGATAATTTCACTGACAATAAAGATTTGGTGTAAATCTTCAATATCTTGTAATTCTTGGTAGTCTGGTTGGAAGTGAATTGTTAATTGACAAGCTAATGATTTGGTAATTGCTTTCGCTTCCCGTTGAACTTCTAACTCCTTATTAACATCATCGCGAAGTTTTAAGACTTTATCTCATTTTGCAATTAAATTATCATTCACAACAACTGGAATTTCATGTTCTGGTTCTAAATGAACTGATGGGGCTTTGTGATCATAGTTAATAAAACGGTGCGCTTCTTCGACCGTATGGGGCAGCAATGGTTTTAAAACATCAATTAAAGTGCGATAAATATGGTATAAAGTTGATTGAACAGCACGCCGACGGGGGGCTTTTGCTTTTTCAATATATAAAATATCCTTAATAAAATCTAAATAAAATTTTGATAATGTGTTAATAACAAAGTTATTAATTAAAATATAAACATTATTAAAATTATAATCCTCATAAGCATTATCAACTTTTTTCTTAAATTGTTGGGTTAAATGCAAAGTATATAAATCAACTTCCGCTAACTGGTCAGTATAATCTTTGTCAACATTAAAATCACTTAGGTTAGCTAAAATAAAACGTAAGGTATTACGAATTTTCCGGTATGATTCCGCACATTGTTTGATAATTTCAGGACCAATTTTAACATCATCGGTGTAATCAACCGAGGCCACCCACATTCGTAAAATATCACTACCATATTCATCGACAATATCAAGCGGAGAAATGGTATTTCCAAGCGATTTGGACATTTTACGTCCTTTTTCATCATTCACAAACCCGTGGGATAGGACTGTTTTATAAGGCGCATGGTTATTATCAATTACTGCTGTAATTAACGAAGAGTTGAACCAACCGCGGAACTGGTCATTTCCTTCTAAATAGACATCAACTGGATAACTAAGATGGCGATTTTTAATGACTGCTAAGTTACTAACCCCACTATCAAATCACACATCCATAATATCTTGTTCTTTTCGCCAACCCTGATGCTGATAAGCAGCTGGTAATAACTGATCTGCTGACCAGGTAAACCAAATATTAGTTGTTTGTTCTTGTTTAAATAATTTTAAAACATGGTCAATTAGTTCCAAACTAACTTGCGGAGTATTATTTTCATCATAAAAAGCAATAATTGGAACCCCCCATAATCGCTGGCGAGAAATACACCAGTCATCCCGGTTAGCAATCATATCCAACATTCGTTTTTGGGCCCATTCGGGATTTCAATTAACTTTTTTAATTTCTTTCAATAATTGGGGTTTTAATTTTTCAATTGAAACAAACCATTGGGCAGTAGCACGATAAATGATTGGTTTTTTTGTTCGTCAGTCAATTCCTTGGCGATGCTTAATAAATTTTAACTTTAATAAATGTCCTGTGTGTTCTAATTTTTGTCCGATAATTTTATTGGCATCTTCATAAAAGACACCAACTAAACTTGGGTCATTAATTTCCGCGCTATATTTACCCTGATCATCAAGGGGAGCATAAATTTCAACACCGTTAGCTTTGGCAATTAAATAATCATCTTCCCCAAACCCAGAAGCAATATGAACAATCCCAGTTCCACTGTCGGTGGTAACATGGTGCCCAGCAACAACTTTTGAAATAAGCTTAGGATTCCAAGCATGTTCAGTTTCAATCCCCACTAAATCTTTCCCACTAATTTCTTTCACCACATGGTAGTCTGTTCAGCCAATTGTGGCGCTTACTGTTGCTAGTAAATCACTAGCAACCACATATTCTTGCCCCGCAACCTTGACCACACTGTAAGAAATTTTTTCACCAACGGCTAATAACTGGTTCATTGGGATTGTTCAAGGAGTTGTTGTTCAAATAATAATTTTACTATTTACTGCTAAGTGTTTATTACCGTTGATAACTTTAAAAGTAACATAGATTGAGGGGGTTGTTACATCTTCATATTCAATTTCCGCTTCGGCCAGGGCTGATTCTGATGTTGGTGATCAATACACTGGTTTTAAATACCGGTAAACTAAATTTTTCTCAACCATTGTTTTAAATAACTCTAACTGACTAATTTCATAGTCCAAATCTAAGGTAACATATTTATCATTAAAATCTGTTAGTAATCCTAAGCGACTAAACTGGTTAATTTGATTATTAATTTGGTTAAGGGCATACTGCTTACAAATTTCGCGGAATTCACCTGGAGGCGTTGCTTTCCGGTCAACACCGCTATTAACAACTGCACTTTCAATTGGTAACCCGTGGGTATCTCAGCCACAAATTCAGGGCGCATAGTATCCTTTGTTGGTGTAATAGCGAACAATAAAATCTTTTAAAATTTTGTTTAAACTATGACCAACATGGAGATTACCATTAGCATAAGGAGGGCCATCATGCAAAATAAACTGATGATGTTTTTTATTTTTAGTTAAAATTTGGTGCACAAGGTTAGTAGTTAACCATTCCTGCTGGATGGTTGGTTCCTTCGTGTTTAAATTTGCTTTCATTTCAAATAATGTTGTTGGCATTAATAAAGTATCTTTGTAATTCATTGTGAAGTCCTTTCTGAATAAAAAAAGTAAGCGGGGTAAGAGTGTTCAAAACACGGTACCATCTTACTTCATAAACAAATATAATTGTTTATCTCAATTAAACCTTTTGCAATTGTTCATAAAAGTGATAATTAAATCGTAATTATAGTTAGCTTCCATCATCCTAACCTTGCTGAGATAAGTACTTGATTTAACCGTGGCTTTTACTTTATAAATTAAATATACACTAATTATTTAATTTTGTTAATAATTTCTTTCTTAATCATTTCACTAATTCGTTCCCCATCATTAATCGAAAAGGCATAAATTCGCTTGTTTCGTTCGAGAAAATCATCAATTGCTTTTAAAACATTCTGGGGATTATGACGATTAGCATCAATTTCATCTAACAACCAGGCAATTTCTTCTTTAAAAGCATAAGAAAAATCAACCGCTTTCATAATAATCCGCCCAGCATTATGACTGGCTACTTCAAATGCTTCGCGAGATTTTTCCACATTATAGCGCGAAACATGCTCTAAATGCTGGAGTTCTTGGATTTGCTGAATTAATTCCTGATTATCTTTTGTTAACTTTGCAATAATTTCACTTTGTTCTTGAATTATTTGTTTTAAATCTTGACTCATAACCTGCTCCCATCTATTTAAATTTAGCAATTGTTAGCCGATAGTTATCATTTTTATTTTTGATAATTGCCGCAATCCGAAAACGACCATACTTTCTTATTGATATTATATTATCATAAGATACTAAAAATGTCTTGGTGTTGATCACGGAAAAATTAACAAAAACATTATTTTTTTGAATCAGCGCTTGGGCGTTATCCCGCGAAAGATGACAAATCGCACTAACTACTGCATCAAGGCGTAAACTTTTAACATTTTTAGTAAATTCATCAAATTGGTAATTAATAGTAATTTGATCATTGGTCGGGTGAAAAATAACAACCTGGTTATTAATTACTAAGGGGTGGGTTGTCAAAACATTTGCTACTTTTGCTAAACAACTAAGGGCAATTATTTCGCTAGTCACATACAAATCTCCAAAAACACGGAGTTCTAAACCTAGTTCATTTAATAAATAGCCAAGGAGTTCATTGTGTTGTAAAACTGCACTGGGATTTTGGTTGGCAACCAGTACGACAAGATTAGGTGTGGGGGTGTTGATTGTAATTGTGGAACGAAAACTATTAACCATGCCGGGATGCTGATAATAATTAGTAACCCCGGCTTTTTTAAAAACAGCTTTCAGAATTTCAATTTGGCGTAAATCAAGAAAATCGGTCTGAACAACCAAGTTTTGCTTTGCCTGTTCACACCAACCTTTTAGTTTATTAATAAATTGATATTCTGTTTGATAATGTGTTAGTAAAACTTCTTTATTAACCATCTTAACCTTGCAAGACAAATTCGTAAGTTTTATTTGCTAACTTACTAACTTTTCCATTCAAAGCATACATTACCCCACTTAAAAAATCTAGTAACCGAATCCGTTCTTCTTTCGACAACTCTGTTAATTTTACCTGTAAATGGCGATTTTTAATCAACTGGTCCGCTAATTGGGCTCCGTCATGAAAACTCTCAGGAAGAATCACAATGTTTTGGAGTTCATCGTTACTTCCATTTGCCAAATCAGCTTTGCTAAGCTGATCAATATTTTCAAAATCAACGCGGTTAAGGTTACTAGTTTCGATATTATCATTGGTTTTTTCATAGTCAAGATCATTATTATCCCGCTGAGGGTTTTCTGAAAAATCAATGCGGTTGGCCGGTTGGTCAACTACTGTTGAACGTTTCTTTTTAAAAATTCCCATAATTATCAGCTTCTTCTCACAAATGGTGGCAAGTCATCGTCATCATCATCGTCGTCTTGACTATTTTCATAAGCTTTTCCAGAAACATGTTCTCTTCACGCGTTAATGCGACGATTAGCATTCTCATGACCATTACTTTCGGAATTGAAATAACTTGGTCGTTTACGAACCACTTCGGGATCACCGGCAGTTTCTTCTTCATCGTTAATTGGTTCATCATCATCTTGGTGATACTCTTCTTCACTAGCACGGTAATTAGTTCCTTCCGCACCAAAATTATGGTAGTCATCATCAAAACCAGTTGCAATAACTGTCACAATCATCTCATCTTCTAAATGTTCATTGACAGCGGTTCCAAAAATAATATTAACTTCGCCCCCAATTGCTTGTTTAACAATATCAACGGCATCGTTAGCATCGTTTAGGGTTAAAGTATTACCTCCTGTGACATTAATAATGGCATCTTTCGCACCCCGAATTGAAGCTTCTAATAATGGCGAAATAATTGCTTTATTGGCTGCTTCAATTGCCTTGTCTTTTCCCGAACCAATTCCAATTCCAAATAAGGCGTTTCCCTTGTTTTTCATGACAGTTTTAATATCGGCAAAATCTAAGTTAATTAACGAAGGAACAGCAATTAAATCAGTGATTGTTTGAACACCTTGACGCAGAATATTATCGGCTTCTTTAAAGGAATCTTTTAAAGGGACTCCCCCAATGACTTCTAACAAGCGATCGTTTGAAATAATAATTAACGAATCAACATGTTGGCGGAGTTCTTCAGTTCCCTGAATGGCATAACTATTCCGCGCACGTCCTTCAAAAGTAAACGGCGTTGTAATAATCCCAACTGTTAAAGCCCCCATTTCGCGGGCAATTTTTGCAATAATTGGCGCGGCGCCGGTTCCAGTTCCCCCGCCCATTCCGGCGGCCACAAAAACCATGTCGGCTCCTTTTAAGACTTCTTTAATTTCATCGGTTGATTCAATTGCGGCTTGGCGACCAATATCAGGGTTAGCACCGGCCCCCAAACCTTTTGAAGTTTCCTTACCTAGGACAATCTTTTGTCTTGATTTAGAAACACTAATAATTTGAGCATCGGTGTTAGCAACAATAAATTCTACTCCCTGTACTCCTGCTTCAATCATCCGGTTAACTGCGTTATTACCAGCACCTCCAACCCCAATTACTTTAATTGACGCTACTTGCTCATAATTATCAAAATTTTCGATTGCCATAATTTTACCTCCATAATATATGTTTTATTTTTTCTTTTGAATATATTGTACTATGTTCTTGCTAAATTTGCACGCTGTTTTAATTTAATTGCTTTGGTTAATAATTGGTTGGTTTTGATAACCTTGGTAGGTTGGTTGACGATATTCTGGTTGGCGAGCAGCTGGAACACTTGGTTGGGATTGGTGGGGCGGAAAACTAACGTATTGTTCATCCACTGATTGAATATTAACCCCACTCACTTTGTTTGCGAGATGTTGATAATAAATGTTCCCTAGTAAACTGGTACACCAAATTTCCTTAGCGCCGACAACTTCTGGTAAGTACACCGAAAGACGTTGACCGGGATTCATTTTTAATAACATTTCTTTAAAACCACTAATTTTTAAAATTGTCCCGACTACGACAATTGGATAGTCATATTTTTCTAAGGTTGTGGTTAGCTTGTGGTTCAAATGTTCTAATTCCCCCGCAATTGTTTGGTTAACAATTGCTCGTAAATCGGCGTGGGTTAATTTGATTTGTTGTTTTGTTTGCGGATTATATTTACTATAGATAATTAAATTATCGCGCAAATCATTATTTAAATTTATTATTTTATATAAATATTTTAAGGCTTGCTTGTTGTCACAATTCATGATTGTTCGTAGTTTGTTAAGAATTTTCTTAACACCCCCCGGAATTACGACTTGTTCACATAAGGTTTCGCGAACAAAAACATGTGCTTTAATTGCATCATAGTCCCAGTCAACAATAATAATCCCGTTTTGTAAATCATATTGCGAAGCAACATTTCAAGCTAAACTAAATGACGATGGTAGGATACCCATAATTTCTACCTTAGCATACTTTAACATATTAAAGATGCTTTTGATAATACTTGTTTTAGTAAGATAAACAATTGATTTGATGCTAATTTTATGTGCAGCAAATCCAATTGGAGGTTGTGATAATGCTTTTTGTTCATTAAGAATATAGCGATATGGACGGATAAAGAAAGCAGTTTGGTCGTCTAATGCGGGAACTTCTTTGGCGAGACTAATTAAAGCATCAATGTCATTTTTGGTAATTAACCGATCTTGTGTTAAATTTAACATTTTAGTTGATGTTTTAATTTGCAAATGATCGTTGGGAACACTAACGGCAATCCGTTGTAAACTAATTCCTAACTGTTTATTGGCATCTTTAATAATGTATGCTAGTTCTTTGGCAACATTTTTTTCATCAATAATAGTTCCGGCGGTGCAAAAACGATACTCCAGGTTCTTTTTGTATAAAACTTTAATTTGTGATTCATGGTAAATTCCGACCATAAAATTTAATTCATAGTTTTTAACTTCTAACACCCCGTAGATTTCTTTAAGTTTAAATTCCATATCTTTCACCTCCTTTGTGTAAAATATCTTTAAATTTTAAAAATATTAAGTCACCCGTTTTAATATTCTTAACTTGGCACTCTTACTTCTCCGATTTTCACCCGTTTCTTGTTCGGAAGGAGTAATTGCTTTTTTCGTTATAATTTGATAATCACTTTGGTAGTTACTCATTATTGGTAACTTTTGATTGACAGTCTGGTTTGGATCAGTTGTTAAACTTGTAAATAATTGTTTAACAATCCGGTCTTCAATTGAATGAAAGGTAATTACCACTAAGCGGCCATTTGGTTTTAACAACTTTACCGCTTGGGATAAGGATGTTTTTAACACAAATAACTCCTGGTTTACTTCAATGCGAATTGCTTGAAAGACTTGTTTGGCTGGATGTTTTGGTTTTTTTAAAACTTTTTGGGGAAGAACCTTTTTAATGATATCCACTAGTTCAAAGGTAGTGGAAATTGGGTTATTAGCACGAGCGCTGACAATTGCTTTGGCAATTGGTCGTGCAAATTTTTCTTCACCATATTCTCAGAAAATCCGGGTTAATTCAGCTTCTGAATAAGTATTAACAACTGTTTTTGCTGTTAATGCTTGGTTTTGGTTCATCCGCATGTCAAGTTCACTATCATAACGGTAACTAAAGCCCCGATGGTGATCATCAAACTGGGGTGAAGACACTCCCAAGTCATATAAAATCCCATCAACTTTTGTTACTCCCCGCAGCAATAATTCGGCGGTAATGTTTGCAAAGTTAGCATTAATAATCTCATAATTTGATTTGTTTAGCCCTTGTAATCTAGTTTGAGATTCTTTAATTGCTTGACTGTCTTGTTCAAAAGCATACAGTTTTCCTGTTGTTAGCTGCTTAAGAATCGCAATACTATGGCCCGCACGCCCTAATGTGCAGTCAACATAGATTCCCGTTGGTTTAATATCTAAACCAGCAATCGATTCTGCTAATAATACTGAATAGTGTTCAAAGTTCATAGCGTTAAATCTTTTCTTCAAAATTTTTCGCGGCATCTTCCATTGCTGGAGCACCATCAATATATTGGTTTCAAACAGCAGGATCTCATAATTCTAAGTGATCATTATTACCAATAATAACGACATCTTTTACGATCTGTACTTTTTCTTGTAAAATACTAGAAAGTTTAATGCGCCCGGCATTATCGAAAGTAGTTTCATCAGACATTGACATTACTTTCCGCGCTAGTGCCCTTCCTTCGGCAGTTGCTTGGCCAGTTGAACTAATTTTCGCAGTTCACTTGTTTCATTCTTCTTCGTTACGAACATCGATACAACCATCAAAACCAAGAGAAATAAAGACCTTATTATCTTTAAATTGCTCTCGTAACTTTGAAGGAATTGTTAATCTTCCCTTGTCATCTAGTGTATGATTGTAAGTTCCTAGAAGTGCCATTGTCTCCCACTTCACCCCACTTTCACACATATTATATTCCACTTTCTCCCACAATGCAACACTTTTTAGCGTTTTTTTACATTATTTTCCGCTTTTTACCGGATTACTGCTTAATTTCAAGGCAATTTTACCCCACTTTCTCCCACCATAAAATAAAGGTGGAAACTAGGAAAAATCGCAAAAAAAAAAAAAAAACATTAATCACCAGACTAATGTTCTCATTAATTCGAAAGATAACTAATCAACTTTCACAATTTCTTTATTTTTATAATACCCACATTCACGACAAACACGGTGAGGTTTAATTGTTGCCCCACAATTACTACATGTAGTTAAGGTTGCCAAGGCTAATTTAAAGTGTGTGCGACGTTTTCTTTTAGCTTGTTTCGATGTCTTACGAAATGGAACTGCCATTATTTTCCCTCCTTATTCTTCTGTTCATATTGCTCTTTTAGCTCTTCTCAGCGTGGATCTACTTTATTAGCTTGATATTCATCAAGTTCCTGGTCAGAAATAACCTGTCAAGATGAATCACCACTAATTATTGTATCATCATTTATTGAAAAATTAATAGGAATATTCATAATAATTTCATCAATTGCATATTTTATTATATCAAAATTATTTTCATTTAAATAATTTATATTAGGATTTTCACTAAATTCAAAAGAATATTCATCATTTCAATCCAATACCAGTGGGTATGGAATAATTCGTAATGTGCGAGCATCCACGATCATTGTATTAGTTACAATTTTAATATTAACTATAATCACTCTTGTTGACTGGTCATAATCAACTTCACCTTGTAAATGAAGATCAGTAATCGCTTTTAATGGCTCGTAACTAAAAGAAGTTTGATTAACTTTAAATCGATCATTAATAGTATAATGTGGGTTAGCGATTAGATCTTTTTCTGTTAAAACAATAATTATCACATCCTTATTTTTCATAAATCAACAAATATTATTATAAACTATAATATCCAATATTTAAATTTTTTTTAAAATTATTTAACCCCACCATGGTGAGAACAAGTCCCACTACCAGCAGAATTACTTCAACTTCCATCATTACATTGGGTAGTATTACCAGTACAACTACATTTTGTACTTGTAACTGTGGTAAATGGTAAAAATGATATTAAACTTATAATTAAAATTAATTTCTTCATTTTTTATTTCTCCTGTAGGGAATTTTCATTTAAAAAATTATTTATTATTTTATTAATAAATGATTTTACTGTTGGAAACCCATTTTCCAAAAAAATAACAGCACAAATAGCTTCTAAAATATCACTTGCTGGTTTATTACTATTACTTTGATTATTTTTATACTCACCATTATTCATTCTTAACAAATCATTGAAACCAAAAAAAGTACTAATTTTTATTTGACTCTCATTATTTGTTAATTTTTCATATTGTTCATTTAATTTTTTAGGATCTGGATATTGTGAACTATGTTATAAAGTATCAGCTATTATTAAGTTTCAAACTCTATCTCCCAAAAATTCTAATCTTTCATAACTTATTGAATCTTTATTTTCATTTACATAACCTGAGGTTGTACATGCCTCTATTCATAAATCTTTATTTTTAATTTTAATATTTCATTTCTTCATAAAGTTCTTAACTTTTTCTATTGATCAATCCATTAATATCCTCCTTATTATGTTCATAATAAAATATTTTATTTTAAATCAAAATATTTTTGTAATTTATTAAAATAAAAGTTCTTAATTTTAAACAAAATTAAGAACTTTAACAAATATAATATTTATTTAAATTCAAAATTAATTAACTAAATTTGAATTCTTAATTTTTGATATTAGTTGATATAAATATAATTTTTATTTTGTAGGAATACTAAATGTAACAGTAATATCAGAATCAGCTAATTTAGAAAAGCTTTTATAGTAGTTTTCCTGATTATTTTTTTTAAATTCTTCCCTTAATTTTTCTCCTATATAATGTAATGTATATTGTGTTGAATTAACATTTAATTTCATATATTCTGGTTCTTTACTTTCTTCTAAGAAATCTATATAGTGAGTCATTAAACTAGCAAAAGAAGGTGATAACTCAGCTTTTTTAAAAATTTTTTCACCATGATTTAATTCATACATTTTTTTACAAATATTATAAATAATTGCATAACGAATCGAATAATCACTATCATTTTTTGGATCAATTTCCACCCCTTCTAATTTTCCTAAATCCTTATTAGGAAAAATTTCATCTAATGAGTATGGACCTTGAGTGATATTAGAATCTGTTGTACTTGTATTTTTATTACATGCCACAACCGAAGAAGCTCCAGTTGCTGTTAATGCAAACGCACCAAAAATAGTTAATAACTTTTTCATTCCTATATGTCTCCTATTCTAATTTACATATTAAAATAAAAGTTCTTAATTTTAGACAAAATTAAGAACTTTAGTAAATATAATATTTATTTAAATTCAAAATTAATTAACTAAATTTGAATTCTTAATTTTTGATATTAGTTATAAAAATATAATTTTTGGATATTAAGTTCTCAGTTTTAGTTAAAATTAAGAACTTTAACAAAAATTAATTTAGAAAATACCTTTCGAAAAAAATTTTTTATATTTTTAATAAGGCACAGGATTAATAATAAAGTTTAAAGTTATATCTGAATCTGCAATTTTTGAAAAATATTCAATAGAGTGTTTGTCACCAGCTTTTTCAAATTCTTGACGTAAGTTTTCAGCTTTATAATGTAAACTAAATGTTTTAGACTTTAAATTTAAACCTAAATAATCTTGATCATTAACTTCTTCCAAATATTTTTGGTAATAATCTGAAAAAAGCATATCAAAATTATATGGAATATTAGCTTTTCTAAATATTTTTTCATTTGATTTTTTATTTAACTTATACATTTCTCCAATTAAATGATTAAAAATTGAAGTACGAATTACTGATAAATGTTGATCAGCATGATCAATCTCATCTTGAGTTAATTCAATTTCTAAAGTTCCTAAATCCTTATTAGGAAAAATTTGCTCTAATGTATAAGAATCCTGAGTGATATTAGAATCTGTTGTACTTGTATTTTTATTACATGCCACAACCGAAGAAGCTCCAGTTGCTGTTAATGCAAACGCACCAAAAATAGTTAATAACTTTTTCATTCCTATATGTCTCCTATTCTAATTTACATATTTTTTATTATATCATAATTTTTATTAGATAAATTTTCTTTATATTCTAAAATATTTTTAAAATCTTCAAATTGATTTTGGCTTAAATTTTGTTTTAATTCATTAATTAATTTATTAAAAATTTCAATTTTTTGGTTATTAACTAAAGTAATTTGGTCTTTTAATTTATCTAAATTTGATTTAGGAGTGGCACAAAAAGTTTGTGCTTGGAAATTTATCTTTGGATTATTATTAACATCAGCAATTTCATTAGTATATCAATAGTAATAATTATCACCGTAAATAGTTGAAGCTAAATTAGTAGATAAAATTGCTTTGATATTATTAATTTCAGTTGTGACTTGTTCAATTTCTTTTCCTAATTCTGCTAATTTTTTAGTATTACTTGCTATTTTATCTCGTCATTCCTTCATTTGTGCATTATTGGCATTGTAATTATTAATTAAATTTTGTTGGACATAACTTATTGATTCTTTGGCATCATTAAGATGTCCTTCAGTATTATCGGCAGCTGATTTAAATTCTTTATAATGTGGCGTTAACTTATCATGGAAATTCTCAGCTAACTTACTGGCATTAAAACCAGAACCTAAGAAATCTAAAACTGCATTAATAACTGGCCCTAGTCCTGGAAAGGCACTTGATCCAATGTCAATTAAAACACTAATTCCTTCGGAAATTGAAGAGGCAACGGTTGAACTTAAACCAGCATCTTCTAATAAGCCCCCAATAAGGTCATTTTCTGTTGGATCAATCTCTAAAATATTATCTCTTAACCCATCAAGATTATTTTTCATATCTTGAATAGCCATTCAACCAGGAGCAGTAGGATCTTTGCCATCAAAAGTAGCAACATATGTTTGCATAGCATCAACAGTATCTTTCATCCGATTGCTAAATGTTATGTTAAAAGCCATTCCATAAAAAGGAATAAAACCTAAACCTCAATTATTAGCATGCCATGCGGCTGAATTATAATTGCTAACTACTTTATCTTTTGCATTATTAAAAATTTCTCTTGTTTTATTAATAAAGCCCATTGAAACATCAAGCATCGATAAAATTTTATTAATAATTTCATTTTCTTTACTTTTACCTTCTAGTTTCGTTTGTAAGGTATTATTTTCTTGGTTTAAATCATTAATATTTTTTTGCAAGATAGCTAACTTACTTGTTAGTTGGGTAATTTTTTGGTCATAAATGCGGAAAAATAATTGGCTTTCTTGGCGTTTTAATTGTTCATACTTAATAAATTCAGGTTTAAAGCGATTATCTAATTTAATATTAAAATCAACACTTAATTTTTGTGTATAACTCATAATTGCCTGATAAAAGTTAGTTTCCGTATCATTAAAATTATAGTTAATTTTTTCTAAACGGTTTTTAAATAAATTGGCAACTTCACTAATTTTGGTGTTAAAAGCATAAAAGAAACTGCTATTATAAACTTCATCTAACATTAAAGTTGCTTGAATTAAAACCCGCATTAATTCATTATCGTTAGTAATCAAGTTCGGGTTTTTAGTAACTTGTTCCATGTAATTAAAATGTTCAAACATTTCAGGAAAAACTTCATCTTTTTCAATTGGATCAAATTTTGAATTATTATTCAATAATATACCAACGGCTGCTTCCCCACCCGCGGCTAAGACTGCAACTGATCCTAATATACTAAGCAATGTTTTCATAATTAAAATCCTCTCTATGTTTTAAGGCAATGGCATTAATTTCATTTAATATTTGGTTATCTTTTCCAAATTGGACCAGTTTATCTCCTAAAATAGCTTGGGCTTCGGGACTATTAATTAATTTGCCAAAAATAAATTTTCGTTGTTCAACAATTTGGTCATAAGTTTTAAATTGGGTATTTCAATATTTAATCATGTTTAAATGGACATCCACTGAGGGAAAGGTAAAATCAATATTCGTTTGTATATTGTCTAATACACCATCTAGTCCTAAATAGTCTAAATAAGGTTTAAATTCACTTTGTCAAATATTCAAATTATTATTTAAAAAATCATATTTTGAATTTTTTAATTCTGCAGAAGTTTCTGCCAAAATTTTTTCATTTTCAGCTAATTCGGCAATTATTTTTGGTAAATTTTTTTTAGCTTCAAGAACATCAAGAGCATTTTGATCCGGGATTTTGGCGACCCTGTTTCTCACACTTTCCATTACAGTAATTGCTTCATCTGAACGTTTTAAAACTTCAAAAGTAGTAAATCATTTTTGGACTTCTTCAACAGTGGCAAAGGCCATATCAACAATTGCTCCGGCTGCTCCGGTTGCATCAAATAAACCAAGGATATTTGAACTAACACTAGCAATAATTTGGGTAATTTCTGCCATTTTTTTATCTAATTCACTAACAACTGGAATGTTATTTTCTTTAAATGATTGTTCAATATCTTTACTGATACTTGGTACTTGATCATTAACAAAATTAAAGAAAGCTTCGGCTGCAGTTTGGATTTGACCAAACATTAAATCATCCAGTTCATAAACTGATCCTACTACCTTGCTGGCAATATCAACCATATCAGAAAATGATAAGGCTCTTGCTAAATTTTTACTTTCAGCAGCAGCTATTTCTGCTTGAATTTCAGTTCAGGCTTTTTCCCGGATTTGTTCATTTGTCATTGGTTTCGTATCCTCAGGATTACCCGTCACCGAAGTTTCTCCTTGTAATAACCAGTCTGCGATTTGATTATTGGGACTATAAACACGGGTTTTAACTTTATTAATAATTTGGTCAGTAACTTCATCAACGCTAACAGGATCCGCCATGTTTTTACCCACGACTAATTCAACTAATTTACCCGCCGTTCAGTTAATAACCTCTTCTTTCCGTTTTTCCATAAAATCATGAAATTGCTCAGGACTAACAAAATAATTTCGCGCAATACTCATAAAATCTTCTTGTAACTCTCTGGCTTTATCAATTCAATTGTTAAAAATTCCGGCTAAATTTTTTTGTCATTGAAGAGCGCGATCATATTCTTTTAATAATTGTTCATAATAATTTTTTTGATTTTTTAAGGTACCAATTTTTGCATTAGCATTAGCATTTGCTAACCTAATTGGTTGATACTTTGCCATATCATCCATTATCAATTGGGTCGAAGCTTGGTTAAAGGCAAAAAATAATTTACCACTAGCTTCTTTTTCTTGGTCAATAAAATCAGTTAGTTGACTTGCTAATTTATTAACTGGGACCTTATTTTGCCAGTCTTTTTTAGCATTTTCAATTGCTAACCGAATTTCATTAACTAAATATTCTTGCGCACTAGTCTTTACTAAGGCATCAATCCGAATTTTCATTTGGTCGACAATTCTCATGTATTCATTTAATGATTCTTCACTAAAAATAAGATAAATAATATGTGGTACTTGTCGATATTCAACGATAAATTCATCAAAGGTAGTATCTTTATTATTTAATAATTTAACAATGCGGCTGTAACTGTCAATAACAGCTGGTTCGGTTATTTTCCGTGCTGATTGATAGCCAGCACTTTGAAAACCAGTTATTGCTGCTGGTGAACCACCCACAATAACCGCTGCTAATATGCTTAATAATCGTTTCATTATGTAATATCCTCCGTTAATACAAAATATTTTCTATTCTTTTTAAATAACATCTTTCAAGAAAAATATCATTTAAAATAGTGTAATTTTTTCTAAAACAACCCTTAGTTATTGGTTAATACTTAATATGTTCCCTTTTAAAAAGCTGTCACCTTCCTTCTCTTATCTCCATTGTACAACTAAATATAAAAAAATTAATTATTTTTTGAATTTTTTTATAATTTTTTTCTTATTTGCATTTCTAAATTTCCATAGTATAATGGTGTTTGGACTATCTAACAACTAATGAAAAACTAGTTTGAACTTTATTAACAATAGTAAAGGAGCAACTATGCAAACAATTCTCGAAATTAATAATCTAAGAAAAAATTATGGAAAAAAAGAAGTTTTAAAAGATATTAACTTAAATGTTTCCAAAGGTGAAAACATTGCCATTTTAGGCGCAAATGGTAGTGGGAAAACCACCCTTGTTGAAATTATTTGTCAAACTAAAACAGCGAGTGGCGGAGAAATTCAATACCATTTTTCAAATAATAAAATCAAAGAAAATATTGGAATTCAATTCCAAGATGGTGACTGACCAGATGGATTATCGGCGAAAGACATTCTTGATTTTTACAAGGCTTTATATCCCCATGTTAGCGAAGAAGAAACTAGCGCTTTAATTAAAGCTTTTGACCTTACCGAGTTTTTTACTCGACCTTTAAATCGGCTATCGGGAGGCCAACGCCAACGGTTTAATGCTTTATTAGCAGTATTTCATAAACCAGAATTAATAATTTTAGATGAAGTCTCAACTGGGTTAGATATTCAATTACGACACAATATTCTAAAATTTTTAAAAAATATGACGCAGGATCACCAAAAAACAATTATGTTAATTAGTCATAATCCAGATGAAGTTGAATTCTTATGTGACCGGTTAGTTATTTTACACGAGGGAAAAATATATTTTGATGCCAAAATTAAAGATGTAATTGATAAGTACCAAGGTGTTGCAAAACTGATGGATCTTTATTTTGAAGGAGGGTTAAAATAATGGTTAATAAAATTAAAAAAATTAATCCTAAACAACCAGGGGAGTTTATTTTTAAACAACAACCATGAGGATTATACTGAAAACTAATGGTGCTCTTCTTAAAAAGTTTTCGTCGTAACTTCCGAAATATCTTCTTTGTGTTTATTATGCCAATTTTCTTTATGGTAATCTTTTATTTTGTTCTCCGCGATATTTATCAAAACGGAACCAACATGATTAAAGCTGGTTATATCTTACTAGCCCCAATGACCGCGGGAATTACTAGTTTGGCAACAACAATTGCGGAATGAAAAAATTCGATCTTTTTAAAACGCTTAGATGTTACCCCTGTTAAAAAGTGACAATTTATTAGTACCTTAATTATCTTTTATTTTATTGTTTCAATCTTATCAACTTTTTGAACAATGTTATGAACAATTATTGTTGATCCCCAACCAACAGTTAAATATTTGGCAACCATTAACTGAGGTTATTTTATCTTAGGTGTTATTCTTTTCATCTTTGTTTCAATTGGGATTGGAATATTAATTGGGGGGTTAGCAAAATCAGTGGGAATGGCCCAAGCATTAGCGTTAAGTTTCTATTTCCCTTCAATGTTCTTATCAGGAATTATGATCCCCGCTTATGTTATTGCGGGAGCTCGTAATATTTTTAATGACATTGGCTATATTTTCCCCCATAAATATGCTGCAACAATTGCCATTTACGGGTGAAATATTAATGCTAATCCTTATATTTATGATAACCCTGGTGATTTGACTAATAAGGTTAGTTTAATCCAAGCAATGGGCTTTTCGCGATTATACATCCCAATTATAGTAGCCTGTGGATGATCAGGGGGATTATTTATTCTAAGTGGCCTAACTTTTAAATGAGAAGTTAAAAATTAAAAAATAAAAAAAACATCATTTATAATAATGATGTTTTTTTTATTTTAAATTTCAGGACGTTCCGCATCAACTTTTACCTTACGAATTTGTTGAAATGCTTTTTTCCACCCCACTTCTTCGGCATACACAATAAACTCGTTAATGGAGATGACAAAGGTACAGATAATAATTGGAATCACATAGACCCAATAATACCATGTCGGTTCTTCAATTGTTTGGGGGGCTTTTGCGGCAATAAAAATATACTGGAGAATTGGGGTCCAGAAAAACATTAGTAACTGGGTAACAGTGGTATAAGTAGCCCCAGCATTACGAAGTGCCGAGTAAAATAACATTCGTGAAAAGCCCATTAAAATTCCCCCGGCAATAAAAATCAAAGCATAATTATAGTACTGAAAATTTTGAAAGATGACATAACCATAGGCAAAGCCTTGGTGCGAAGCAACTGCTGCTAATGGGGTTCCCAATACCACCATAATAATTGCCGAAGTACCAGTTTTAATTGACACCGTTGCCTGGTTCGAAAAGTTAATTTTGGAAACCCGCATTAGCTGGTACATTCCAACTGCTTCAATAGCATATAAAAATGCTGTGATTAAAGCTAAACACATTCCCCCAACTGATTGTCAGGTTAACCCCTTATCAATGGCAAAGTTAATTGCCATTCCAATAATCAACGCTGTGGAAATTATTAATGCTGTTCAAGTATATTTACTTTGTTTGGCCCGGAAAAAAATTACGGACCCAATGGCGGCTAAAATAACATTTAAGTTTAATAATAGCCCGGGAACAGTTCCATCATTACCCCCAGCTGCCGTAATGGTTAACATTACTGATAGTTGGAAGAAAACCATCGCTACTGGCCCGCCTAATAAACCATATAACACAATTAACCAGGTTTCTTTATGTTTTAACATTTTAAAATAACGAATAAAATTTGTGGGTTTATAAAAAATAAACATTGTTAATGCTCCCAAGATTTCTTGAATTGTAACAAAAAATGTTGAGTTTGAAATTGAACCTAAATCTCCATATGGACCATTATTTGGAATTAAATATAACATTAATGGTACAAATGAATAGCCAAAAGCGGCGATTAAACCATATACAATCCCAATTTCTTTTCGTTTCCGTTCAACTAATTTTCCTCATTCAGCAGAACTAATATCTGCTGGTTGCTGCGCGGAATCTGTCTTTTTGTGAACCATTCTTGCTCACACCTTCTTCCCATCTCGCCATGCTATTAACTAAATTATAGTTTTTACTAATTTAATCAATAACTTATTTTTAACAAAAAAAAGCTGTGATTACAAGAAAAAAAGAACTATTTATGATAAATAGTTCTGGTAATTGTTGTTAACGAATAGTAATTCCTAATTTTGTTAAATTATTTTTAATTTTTTCATATTCATTATTCACATCAACTTCTGTTAATTGCTGATCATTACTGTTAAAAGTAAAGCGCACGGTTAATGAACGCATATCATCAGCAATATTTTCGCCTTGGTACTGACCAACAACTTCCACATTTGTTAAGTGGTTAAGGTTAGCAATTATTTTTGGTTCTAAATCACCATAATGATCGGTTTTTTTAATTAACATTGAAATATCACGGGTTGATGATGAATATTTGTTTAACTCGTGAAAGAATGTTGGAATCTTATGGGGATAGTTAAAAATCACTTCTAAATTAATTTCACAGAAATAAGTATCGATGTTATTTGCAAGTAACTGCGGATGAACTTTTCCAATGACTGCTAATAATTGGTCATCTAAATAAACTTCACTGGTTTGGTAAGGATGAAAAATTGGTAAGGGCTGTGCTTCACGATATGTTAGTTTTGTTAAGGGAATTTGGACTTTAGTTAGGAATCCTTCCAATAATCCTTTCATATAATAGTAGGAATTCGCTAATTTATCGGCTGTTAAATTACTTTTAATAATATCTGTTTGGGCCACAAAACTAGCATGATAATTTTCCTGGTTATTGTTAAAATAAATCTTTTCAATTGTGAACAATTTAACATTATCCAGGTTACGAGCATTATTATATTGGACAGCTGTTAGTAAACTATTTAATAAACTTAACCGCATTGTTTGGTGGTCTTGCGATAAGGGACTTAGTAAACGGTAAGGATTTTGATAACCAAATAAATTAAAATCTTGATTTTCCTGGTCATTCACTAGCGAGTAAGTTTTAGCTTGATAAAAACCATTCCCTAATAATCATTGTTCGAAAGCACTGATAACTTTTGCTTTATTATGACTAGTTTTTTTTACATGGGGGACAACTGGCGGAGTGGCAATGATATTGTCATAGCCAAATAACCGGGCAACTTCTTCAACAATATCAGCTGGTTGGTGTAAATCAGTTCGCATCGCTGGTGGTTGGACAACAAAATGATTATGATCTTGTTCATTAATAACAAAGTCTAAGGGTTCTAATAACTCCTTCACATCTTTTAGAGCAAACTGGTGACCAATTAAACTATTTAAATAACTTAAAGAAACCATAATCTGGTCATTTTCCAAGTATTTCTCTTTAACAAAATTAATTACTGATACTTTTGTTAAATACTCGTGAAGTTCTAATAATTTAATAAACCTTCCTAATCCAATGTTAACAGTTGCAGCAGACAATGGTTTAATGTAGCGTTGTAAATTTAAATTACTAATCCCCACTTTTCGTTGCTGACTACGCATTTTGGTAAAGTTAATATTTACCGCCAAGATGGTAATTTCGGTCGTAGTACTTGTTATTTCATAGACTGGATTAGTTTTGACTCCAATCAATTCCACAAATTGGTCATCATCAATAACAACTAAATCGCCCTTGCTAATCCCAAATTCTTTATTTTCATAATTATCGGTAATTTTTAATGTTCCCGTAATTTTTTGGCGGTCATATCCTAATAAGGGTTGACCAGTTTCAATGGTTGTGACTGCTAATAAATCATGAATTGGTTTGGTAATATCTGATTGGTATTGATTCATTTTTAATCAAATTCGTTTTTTAGCCGCTAAAGGATGGCGATTTTCTTGTAACTGAATATTAGCACTAACTGCAACATTGACATCATTAGTATCAATAATAACTTTTAAATTATTTTCATATTCAGTTAATTCCCCAGGATCTTCTAACTCTAAAGGTTCTAACTTACGATTAAAGTAATTAGCTAATTCACGGGCAAGTTCATAGGCACTTAACCCATCACTCCGGTTTAAAGTTAAGTCCACTTCAAAACTGGCATCATCAAGGCCTAGCATTTTACCAATCGCACTAGTTCCTAAATTTTCATAATGAATATCAATATCTTCTGTTAAGGGTAGAATTTCATCTAACTCAGTGGTTGTTAAGGTACCCTTGGGAAGTCCTAGTTCTTCTAAGGAACAAATCATTCCTTCCGAAGTAAAACCACGAATATTAGTTGTTGCAATATCAGCTCCATTTGCTAAGTGGGCTCCTGGTTTGGCAACCACAACATACATTTCTTCCGCCACATTACTTGCGCCACACACAATCGGATCAACTAACTCCCCCTTGGTATCTACTAAACAGAAGTTTAAGTGAGTATCGGGAATCGGATTTACAACTTGGACGCGACCCAAAACAATATTAGTATTCTGGTCATAGTTATGGTAGTTATCAACTTCAAAACCAAGACTATTTAAAGCGCTAATAATTTGTTCATCACTAATCTTATTTAAATCAATATAACGTTCTAGTCATTTTCTTGTTATTATCATCTTAGTTATCCTTTCTTAATTAAAACCTTTAAACTGGTCTAAAAATCGTAAGTCATTAGTATAAAAGCGGCGAATATCATCAACCCCATATTTTAACATTGCAATCCGTTCAATTCCAATTCCAAAGGCAAAACCAGTTAAATCTTTTGATTGGCCACACGCCTCAAATACAAGCGGGTTAATCATCCCTGCTCCTAAAATTTCAATTCAGCCGGTAAATTTACACAAGCTACATCCCGCCCCACCACAGCGAATACAAGTTACATCAACTTCTACGGATGGTTCGGTAAAAGGAAAGTAACTAGGGCGCATTCGGATTTGGGTTTTATCACCAAACATTCGTTGACAAAAGTATTGTAAGGTTCATTTTAAGTTAGCAAAACTAACATTAGGAGCCACTAAAAATCCGTCAATTTGCATAAACTGGTGGGAATGGGTGGCATCATCATCATCGCGGCGACAAGTATTCCCAGCAGAAATGACCGCTAACACTTGATCATCGGAAGTCATTCCGCTAATTGCCCGGGCGGTAACATTTGTACAGTGGGTTCTTAGTAACATACTATCACTAATGTAAAAAGTGTCTTGCATATCACGGGCCGGATGAGAAACTGGTAAATTTAACCGTTGAAAATTATATTCATCACTTTCTACTTCTGGTCCAAATACTGTATCATAACCTAACTCTTGAAAAATTTGAGAAATCTCATCAATAATGATATTTAGTGGATGTTTATTTGCAAACTTTAATTGATATTCTCGTAATGTTAAATCAATTTTTTCATTTTCTAACTTATTGTTTAAATAAACTAGTTCTAATGCTTGTTTTTTAGTTTGCCATAAAGTGGTTAGTTCACTTTTTGCTTTATTAGCTAATGCCCCCAGTGCCACGCGTTCTTCATGTTTTAAATCTTTCAAACCACGTAGTAAATCATTGATTGTTGATTTTTTTCCTAAATATTTAATTTGCAAGTTATTTAATTCTTCCAAACTACTTGCACTGTTAATTTCCTTGATTGCAGTTGTAATTAATTGTTGTAATTCTTTTTCCATTGTTTAACTCCTTTTTTGTTGACAAGAAAACTCCTTATTTAATATCAAAAGATATCAAATAAGGAGTGAATATATCACGGTACCATCCTTGTTCAGATTAAAGTAATCTCTTAATTAGTTAACGAATTATAAAATAATCCGGCTGGGATTAGCAGCTCTCATTAGGTGAATTCATTAATCGCCCATCAACTATCTCACACCAATTATAGTCTCGCTGGACATCGGCTAAATTAATTACTACTCCTAAATCATTGATTTAAAATATTAAATTTTAGTTATATAAGTATTATAACCTATTTTATTCAGTTAGTTCATTAAGTTTCCGTTTTTTAACTAAATACATTGATAACATTCAGGATAAGACAAGAACAACCCCAATAATAACCCCGGCTTTTAAAGGGGTTTGCCAATTAAGGGGAATATTAAGAACTACCATAAATTTTGTGAAAATAATATCCAGAGCAATTTTTCAAATTAAAAGGGTTAAGAAATACGATACAATAAAAGTCAGAATAATTCCTAAAACATAATTACCAATTACAATAAAATTAACTTGACCAGGGCGATAACCCAGGGCGCGCATTGTTAAAATAATTTGGCTTGCTTCATCAATAACCGAAGAGGTTACAACAGCTAAAATAATAAAAATGATAGCTCCATTTAAAATTTGCATTATTAGTAAGGAATTATTAACTAATTTTAAAGCAGCTTTGGCAATTGCTTGTTGTAAGGCAATTGTTGAAATGCTATTTGGATTTAATAATAAGGTGGCATTGTTATCATCATCATTCACTAATTTTTTTAAGATATCCAATAAACTATTATTTAAATCAGTATTAAAGAAATTTAACGCTAAATTCTGCAAGCGGAATTTAACAATTGTTTTTCCTTTAATAACATCATCAATATTAATGCTAGGATCAATTAACTGTTCTTTGGAAATAATACTATTATAGAAGACTGGCAATGGCTGGTCATTATTATCAAGATACAAGTTTTTTAAATTATCATAGTTAACAAAAACATTATTTTTTAAATTATCGTTTTTAATAATTCCTTTAATAGTAATTGGAACATTAAATTTACTTAACCGATTATTAATAGTTAAATTAAAATGATCATTAACTTGTAAATGAGCTAATTTAGCAAACCGGTACGAAATAATGGCAGGAATTTTACCATTTATTAAATTAGTGGTAAAAATATCATCAACTTGACTAGTTGGAACTTTATCAAAACGATAAAATTGATTCCATTTCTGACTTGGTAACCCCACTAAACTAATATCATTCAAAACAACATTCTCCTGAGCACTTGAACTAACTTTTAAATTTAGATATGGTAACTCAGTTTGGGGATTGTAATAAACTTGATTAAAAGCAAGGATAGGATGTGTCGTTTGCAAATCTAAAATATTAGGTAACTGTTCTAAATTCTTAATTCAATCCGGAATTGGAATTGTTTGTCCTAAACATGGACTAGCTAATGTTAAATACTGAACTAAATCTGCGACATAAATTGCTTTATAACCCGGATGATAACTAGCAATTTGGGCGAGAGCAACAGCACAATAACTTGGCGAAGTTTTTTTGGCCTCCTCTAATTGGGTAAGCATTGTTTTAAATTCAGTAGTTGATTTAATAACTTCTGGTTCTTGCTCGACATTGGTGCTTGGAGAATAACGGGTATTATTAACATTAACTAATTTTAATTTTTCTGCTCCCCCACTCTCAGTAACAGTTGACGCTTCAATCATCTGCTTGGAAAATTTAAAACGATGGTCAACTCCCGGTTGGTAGTTGATATTCATATTAGTAATCATACTTGTAAAAATATCAGAGGCATTAAATTGAATAATAAATAAAATAGAAGATATTAAAAAAATAAAAATAACAGCACTTCATTTTCCAAATGATTTTAATGTAAATGATAACTGCACCCGAAAGATAAAGTTAGTCTTTGCAAATAAGTGCTTAATAAAATTACTGAAGTGATTGATCCGATAGCTATTAGCCCCTCCTGTTAATTCTAAAATTGGTTTTTTAATATATAACAAGGTTAACAAAAAAGAACCAAGAGCAAAAAGAATCGGAATCACCACAAATAAGATTACCATAAAAGGTCAACTAGTATAAATCATTTGAAACGGAATCATTAAACCATTAACATATAAAGCATTGACATAAGTTTGAATTGGTAAACTACAGAGATAACCAATTGAAACCCCTAAAATCATTGTAAGAAAAAATTTTAACGCAAATACTCATGACAATTCATGGATAGTATAGCCAAAGGATTTAAAAATTCCAATTTGTTTACGGGTTTTATTCATTTCTTTTTTCATTGTGTAGTTAATAAAGATAAAACCTAAAAATAATAACACTGAACCAATCACCGCATACATAATAATTTGAATGTGGATTGCTTGGGTTTGCTGTGCAATAACTGAATCACTAAATGCTAACAAACCATCAGGCGGATTTAAAAACGGAATTTGTAAGCGTTGAAACAATTGTGGTAAAGCATTGGTATGCATTTTAATAAGATATTCTAAAATACTATTCATGGTAAAATTAGTAAATTTATTATTGGCATAACCATCGGCAATCGCTGCGATTTGGCCTTGGGAAAAATACATCTGCCCATAATTACTATCACTATTGGTTTTATTATTACCATTGCTAGTTCGAATAATAGTATCAAGGGTAATTCCAAATCCAACAATTTGATATTGATATTGGGGATCATCGGATAATTTAAAAGTATCACCAAGATGATAATTAAATTTCTGGGCAAACACGCTCCCTAAAATTATTTCGTGTTCATTCGTTGGCAAGCGCCCCGCATATAATTTTAATTGATTAATTGTAGCTGCCTTATTAGTATTAAGATTAATTAAATCATAAGGAACAATATAATAATTCATCGGAATTTGGTCTTTGGTTGTTAAAAATAAACCTTCATTAATGACTGCTTCTCATCGGTTAGTTCCTAATGGATCTGCTAAAAAGCGGGTTGTTAATTCATTTAATGCCCGGTAATTATAGTTTTTTAAATAATTAAAAGTACTAGGGTTGATGCCATCGACAGTTTTTCCGGTTCCTCTAATTGTACTAATTACTTGTAATTTACTTAGAATACTTTTTGATTGGCACACCTTTTGGCTTTCGGGATCATGTTTTTTCCCACACTTATCTAAAGTATCTTTTCACCATTTACTATTTTTATCAAGCATTGGAATCCCATCACTAGTTACGGTTATTTTTTGACCATTTTCATCAACATAATAATTATTTAAATAATAGTTTTCTAAAAATTCATAGCGATAATTTCCCCGCGTTGTAAAATAATAATCTCATTGTTTAGAGGTTTTGGTAATTTCATCATATTTAATTTTAAATTGAATTGCCCCAGACAACACTCCAGCTAAACTAGCAATAATGATAATTACAAATAAAATTAAACCAATTGCTTCAATTCAATTTTTAAAATAGGCCTTTAAATAGCTCTTAATGATTTGTTTCATTAATGGTCTCCTTTAAACAAAATCAAATTATTATTGTATAAATATTATAAATTATTTATTAAGTAGTTTGTTAAAAAGATAGCCAATGTTTTTAATAATATCCGTTGGTAAAACTGGTTTTTTAGTTTTGGCAATCTCATCAGCCACTAACCCATGGAAATAAACTCCTTGGTAGGCACTTGTTAATAACGGATAATTTTGTCCCACTAAACTAGTAATCATTCCGGTCAAAACATCACCGGCCCCACCCATTGCCATATACGGATTACCAGTACTATTATAGTAGAGCGTATCACCATCACTAATAATCGTCTGGTACCCTTTTAATACAACAATAACTTGGTATTTTTTAGCAAAGTCCTTTACTAATTGGGCCCGATTTTTTAAAACAGTGTTAACTGGTTGGGAAAGCAATTCAGCAAATTCTTTAGGATGCGGAGTAATAATTGCGCGGTTTGCCACTCGTTTTAAGATACTAGCATTTAATAATTTAATTCCATCCGCATCAAAAATAATTGGTCCCGGATAATTTGCTAACATAAACTCTAACATAACTAAAGTTTGTGGTTTAACTCCTAATCCTGGCCCTAACCCACAAGCACTAATTTTATTTTTTAATAAGGTGTCTAATAATTCTTTATTATCAAGACTAACGGGAATTACTTCAGGAGTTAAGCCACTCATTTTATTAAGTTCAGTTTCTCGCGTTGCTAAGTATACTAACCCACTGCCCATGTTAACACTACTATTGGCAACTAGAACACCTGTGTTAGGATAAGTTTCACTACCCGCTCATACTAAAACACTGCCATAATCGCCCTTATGCGAAATTACATTTCGGGGTGGAAATTTTAAATTATCAATTCAAAATTCGTGGTGGTTGGGAAATAAAGTTTCAAAAATTACAGTTAGGTCGGGAGTTGGAAACTCTAAATCTCATACGACAACCTTACCTAAATAAGGAATGATCTCATAATTAGTAAAGGCTGTTTTAAAAGTTAAAAAGGTTACTGTCAGATCAGCTTTAACAGCAGTTTGCTTGATAACTTTCTCATCATTATTAATTCCGCTTGGCAAATCACAAGCAATAATAAATTTATTTTTAGCAGCGTTAATATTATTAATAATTTGAGCAACCTCTGCTCCTAGTTCGCCGTGGAACCCAACTCCAAACATACAGTCAATGATAGTTTCTGCTTTTGCAATTAATTCAGTAACGGGGGTTGGGGAAAAATAAAACTTAATATTATTATGTGTTTGGGCTTGGTGGTATCAATAACTAGTTTGCGGAGTTTTTTTATCGGCAAAAATAATTTGTGTACAACAAATATAAACATTAATTTCTTTTGTAGGATCAAAGGTTGCTAATAAAGCAGCTAAGGCTATGCCATCGCCCCCATTATTCCCATAATTACTAATGATTAAAAAATTTTGGTGCGTAAAATTCAGATTATTAAATAACCCCCGGGCACTGCGGGCCATTAATTCTTCGGGCGCATAATTTAAAGTTTTCACGAAATATTCATCAAGTTGATAAGTCATTTTACTAGTACCCACGTATTTCATTGTCATCATCCTTACTATGTGTCAATAATATTTTACTATTAGAAAATAAAAAAAGTTTTAAATTCCTGGTTTTTTTAAAACTTCAATTTTGTCACGATAATTTGGTAAGTACTTTTCAACATAATGTCAAAATGATTTGGAATGGTTATGATGAACAAGGTGGCTAAGTTCATGAACCACCACATATTCAATCACACTAGGGTCAAAATGAATTAATTTAATATTTAACACAATTTTGCCAGTTTGGGGATAACAAACTCCCCACTTTCTGGTCATTGATTTAATAGTTAGGTTTTTATATTCTAACTGCATAATTTTAGCTCATTTATTCACTAATTGTTCAAATTTATAAGTAAACTTCTGACGTAAAAAACTATGGAGTTTTTTTAAATTTTCTTCATAACTCCCATAATCTTTCATCATAAATAATTCTTTATTAATAATTTTGGTATGAATATTTTCATCTGTTAATTGGAGGGGGTATTTGTTATTAAAAACAATTACATAACCAAGTTGGTTAACAGGCGCAAAGGCAACTTTCCGGTAACTATCATGATAATCCATAATCGTCAGAATTTTTTTAATATTGCGATAAATTAGTCCTTCAATTTCTCAGTCATTAGCATGACTCGGCGCTGAAATTTTAATTTTGCCATTATTAACATTTAACACAATATTCTTTTGCTTTTTAATGGTTAATTCATATTTAATTAAATTTCCTTGGTAAGATAATGTTTTTATCATTGTTATAATTCACCTTCAAATTATCAATCGTTCAAAGAAAAACCACAAAGCTTAACAAGGTGGTTTTGATTGTTTAATTATTGTGCTCGTCATTGTTATTGCGGGGCGGATAGTTATTAGCCGGTGGGTTTTGGTTATTAAACTCATTATGTTGCGGTTTTTTAACTGTAATATCTTCACGATATTTTTTCCCTGCTTTTCAGATTTTATCAATATCTCCTAAAAATACTTTGCCATCATAAGAATGATCAACCTTGGCATTTGGATTCGGACGAGCACCGACAGTTCCTTTAGTATAAGGACCGCCAACTTTTTGTTCTAGTGTTCTGGTATCAATCTGGGCACTTTGTTTTGATTTAGGAATAAATAACGAAGTTTTGGGTTGTGATTTATTAACTTGGTTCGGAGCTTGGTAATGATATGATTCATGGTGTTTAATAACATCCCCTTTTTGCACTAACTCCGCGCGGTTAGCAATGTCAACTCCTTTTGGTGATTCATCCAAAACTTCACCATCGCGTAAGGTACGCAAATATTGTCCCTCGGCACCCACACGAATTTCTTCTTTTGGTTCACTCTTTCTAGTTGCACTAACTCAGCGACTATTATTAATACTATTTTCATTCGCAATTTTTTGGGCACTAGCCATCCGTTGTTTTAACTGCGCCATTTTTAATTTTAAATCATTATTAACGCTTGGGGCTTGATTAACTGGTGGAACCGCACGTGGCTTAATTTCATTTTCTTGGACAAATTGTTTTTGGGGAACTGTCCCACGGGCTCCAATTCGCCCCGCAGTTAGGTTAATAGCACGTTGACGGTTACGGTCAGCTTCTGATAGTTGCGAATTATTCATTGCGGCAAAACTATATTTTAAACCAATAATCGCCCCAATTGTTAATAAGAAGGGACCAATTAAAAATAAGATTTCTAATGGTTGAAATTTTAAACCATAACGATATTTTTGGTCAATTGTCGTTGGTGTTACCGTGGCTAAATAAATTGCCACAATTGTTAAGACTAATGACCCCAATCCCACAATAAATGCTAAAAAGTGACCAAAAATTTTAAAACCATTATTTTGGGGAATTAGCACTGGAATTAAGTATAATAAGGCAATTCCAAAAGTTATTGCAATTAAGACACCTCCAACTGCGGTTTGGTTGGCAAGCATTTTTGTGACTGCACTACTATTATCGCCCCCAATTGCGCGCACAACGTTGACAAGATCAGCAAAAATTATTGTTCCCGGAACTTTAACCCCTTCATCCGTAGCATCTTTGGCAACAATAATTAACACCCCAAAAATTATTGTTGATAAAAGCGCCCCAATAATAATTAAAATTCTTGATGATATTTTTAAACTCTGCATATTACTCACCCATATTTCTTTATATATTGTCTGACATATAACCATTACTATACTATTTTATTTTACATTATTTTTAGCAAAAAGGAATTAGTTTAAGAAAATTATTTACTTTTCGAAGTTATTTGGGATATCTTGATAAACAAATAGAAAACTAAGAAAAGAAAACCCCTATTTGCCTAGGGGTCAATAAAACTTAAATTAAAAATTAATAAATCATCTTAATTCAATGTTAAGTTTTCTAATAATAAATGGAATGTTCCTGTTGCTTCAGTTGAAGTTATTGCTAAATAAAATAATTTATCTTGCACAATTGTGTCATCATTATATTTATCCCCAGGTAGATATGTTCCTTCTGATTGAGGATTTGCAATTTCAAGTTGAGCAATACTAATTTCACTAATGCTTATTGACAATGTTTTATTAATATAATCAATTGCCGCAGTTTTATATGTTGCATCTAAATTAAACATGTCTTTTAACTGTCAAGCATAGTAATAAAATCCGTGGTTAGGTAAGGCAATTGCTGATTGTGGTGTAGTATCTTGATGATCAATACTTTCTGATTTTGTATAGTCAATTGTTAAACTATTACTAAATGGTGAAGTAATTTGGAAATTTGCAAATTCTTGTTTTGCTTGATAACCATTTAAATTAAAGTCTTGTGCAGCACCATTAAAATAAACATTTGCTGTTAACGCTCACAAGTAATTACCATTACCATCATTTGTAACAATTCCGCTAACGGCTATGACATTAAAATCTGAAAATTCAACAGCCGCATGCAAAATTTTATCATAGTTTTGGGCAAGAGTACCAAGCGTCCCTTCAAACGCTGTTCCTTGAAACTGTGAAGTCGCTTTCGCAACATTAAACTTAGAAACATTGTTTTCCTTAATAAATGTTAGAAATTTATTTGCAATAAAATCTTGCAATGTAGCAGTAAAATCGGTAGTCGTTTGTTCACCAACTTTTTCTGGTAGTTCCATTGATTTAGTATCATAAGAATCATTAAAATCTGTAGTTTCTGATAATTTTCCATGGTTTTCACTAAAATTATCATAGTTCTTCATAATTAAAGGTGTTGTACTTGTGGCAGTTGTTAAGACTGACAATAAAGTTAATAATATTTTCATAGTTTTACCTTCGCTTTCTGGTTCCCAACCCTTTAAAAAATCCCAAAATGTATTAGTCATTACATTTATCCCATATAACATACATAAGTTTTTTAAAAAAGATAATTTGCAAAAATTTATACCCTACATAAAAATTATATCCAAAAAAAATAAATTTTTTAATTAAAATTTTAAAAACTCATTAACTTCTTTCAAAAAGATTAATGAGTTTTATTAGCATTTAAAAGTTGGTTTTGATAGGGAAAAGTATGATTAAAATAGGGATTTTCTCATTTTGAAACAGTGCGACCATCACGATGATAGGTATTAACAGCATTTCGTAAATTTAAAACTTTACTTTTAATTTCATTATAAATATCTCGTTTAGCAAAATATCCCGGTTTGCTTTGTTTGGTAATAATAATGGGCGCCGTAACTTGTAACCGTGGCTTAACATGGTGTTTTTGTTGAACCATTGGTTTTGCTTTTTTAACCAGTGGTTTTTTAATTTTCACTGGTGCGGTAATGTTCTTTACTTTTTGATCACCAGAAGTTACTTTTTGTTTCTTAACTTTAGCTGGGATTTTTTCTGAATCCTTAACTTGTCGAAAAGCATTATTATTTTTAATAATTGATAATACGAAAAACTTTTCATTATTATTTAATTCTCGCTTTGATTTAACAATTCTTTCCACAATTGTATAATTTAATCTTAATGCTAATAAATTTTTAACAACTTGTCGTAACTTTTTATCAGTAATGGTATTTATTACTTTTTGGTCCCCAAAAGCACTCATTTTAATTACCCTTTCTTAATTTACTCCTATCAAAACATTTTCTAATTTTATTATACATTTTCTATTAAAAATGCAAGAAAATTATGACAAAAATAAAAAAAATATTCTAAAACGAATATTTTTAATCATCAATTTTTAACACTGCCATAAATGCTTCCTGGGGGACTTCCACCGATCCAATTGCTTTCATTCGTTTTTTTCCTTCTTTTTGCTTTTCTAACAGTTTTTTCTTCCGGGAAATATCTCCCCCATAACATTTTGCTAAAACATTTTTTCGTAAGGCTTTAATATCTTCACGAGCAATAATCTTATTATTAATTGCAGCTTGGATGGGCACTTCAAAATTCTGACGTGGAATAATTTCTTTTAGTTTAGCACACAATAATTTTCCCCGGTGATAGGCAAAATCGCGATGCACAATTGTTGATAACGCGTCAATTACTTCACCATTTAAGAGAATATCCATTTTTACTAACTTGCTAGTTTGGTAGCCAGCAAATTCATAATCAAACGAGGCATAACCCTTACTAATTGATTTTAACCGGTCAAAAAAATCAAAAACAATTTCATTTAATGGCATTTGGTAAGTTAAAATCCGACGGGTATCATCAATATATTCTAAGTTTTGATAAATTCCTCGCTTGTGCTGACATAATTCCATTAACGGACCAATGTAAGTGTCCGGAGTCATAATTGTTGTTCGCACATATGGCTCTTGAATATAATCAATTTTTTGAACGGGAGGTAGTTTACTTGGATTATCAATTTTAATCATTTCTTTATTGGTTAAATAAACATGGTAAATTACCGAAGGGGCAGTGGCAATTAATTCCAAATTGTATTCGCGTTCTAAGCGTTCTTGAATCACATCCATGTGTAATAATCCTAAAAAACCACAACGAAAGCCAAAACCTAACGCTTGTGAGGTTTCTGGTTCATATACAAGAGAAGCATCTGATAATTGAATTTTTTCTAACGCTTCTTTTAAATCTTTATACTTTGCAGAATCAATTGGGTATAACCCACAAAAAACCATTGGGTTTAGTTTTTTATACCCTAGTAATGGTTCCTGGGCAGGATTAGCAACACTAGTAATCGTATCTCCTACGTTAATATCTTTAATAGTTTTAATGCTCGCCGCAATTCAGCCAACCTCACCGGCTGCTAACTGGTCCTTCTTCACTTCTTTTGGTGTTTTAATACCCACTTCAGTAACATCATAAACGGCATTGGTATTCATTAACTTAATTTTTTCCCCGACTTTAATAATTCCCTGCTTTACTCGTACCGAAAGCATTACTCCCCGGTACTTATCATAATAAGAATCAAAGATTAAAGCGCGCAAGGGTTTGTTATCATCAGCATCAATTGGTGCTGGAATATATTTAACAATTGCTTCTAACACTTGGTCAATATTAACTCCTGTTTTCGCACTAATTAAAGGTGCTTGTTCCGCAGGAATTCCAATTATTTTTTCAATTTCAGCTTTTACCCGGTCAGGATCAGCAGATGGTAAATCAATTTTATTAATAACAGGAATAATTTCTAAATTATTATCAATTGCTAAATAAACATTTGCTAAGGTTTGGGCCTCTATTCCTTGGGCCGCATCAACTACTAATAGTGCTCCTTCACAAGCAGCTAAACTTCGAGATACTTCGTAGGTAAAATCAACATGGCCAGGAGTATCAATTAAATGAAAAATATAATCTTCACCATTTTTAGCATGGTATGTTAGTTGGACTGAATTTAATTTAATTGTAATTCCCCGTTCACGTTCTAAATCCATCGAATCTAATAACTGGTTTTGCATTTCCCGCTTTTCCACGGTCCCAGTCAATTCTAAAATTCGATCAGCTAAAGTTGATTTTCCGTGGTCAATATGGGCAATAATACAAAAATTGCGAATATGTGATTTTTCCATTAATTAACTTCCTTCTTTTTACATTAATCTTGTAATCTCTAATAATTATAAAGGATAAATTGCATAAATAACATTAAAATAAAAAAATCACGGATGTGATTTTCTCCTTTTATTTTCTAATTTTTAACGCTTCAATAATAGCTTTATAACGTTCAAAATCTTTGTTTGCTAAATATGATAACAAGTGTTTTCTTTGCGCAACATTTTTTAACAAACTACGACGTGAAGTAATATCTTTTTTATGGGTTTGTAAATGCTCTGTGGCGTTATTAATTTCTTGAGTTAGAATTGCAATTTGCACTTCTGGTAACCCTGTATCATTTTTATTACGACCGTATTTTGCTACAATTTCAGCTTTTTGTTCTTTAGTCAACATTACGTAATATTCTCCCTTCATTTAATGGTTTATTTAATGTCAGATCAAAGTAATTAACAAAGGGTGATGTTAATAACAACGAAATAACAACCTTATTAATCATAGCGGATTATTAAATGAAATTCAATAAAAATTAACGAAAAAATATAACTAATCATCGCAACTATAATTATTAAACTATATTAAATTACACAAGCATCACATTCATAATTTTCACTATCTGCTAATACTTCTTGACGGACACGAACATAATAAATTGAGGAACATCCTTGTTTAAAAGCTCTAATATATGCTTTATTTAAATCACGAGTGGTCGCGGTATCAGTCATAAATAATGTTAATGAGATTGCTTGGTCAACATGCTGCTGGGCAGCGGCGGCAATATCAATAATTGGGTTTGGCCCAACTTCATAAGCACCTAAAGCATAATAGCCCATATTATCAAAATTAATTTGGTAAGCAGGCACATATACCCGCCCTAATTTTCCTTCCTTGCGAACTTCAACAGGAGCAACTACAGGTTGTAAACTTGGTGTACATGATGAAAGATAACTAATCGAGCCAGTGGGAGCGACAGCCATTAAATGAGAATTAGCCAGTCCCGTAGTTTTAATTTGTTCACATAACATAATTCAATCTTGTTGTGTTGGAATTGTCACATTATATTTGGTAAATAATGCTTTGACTTTATCAGTTTGCGGTTGGTAATGGTTTGGTGCACACTTGGTATATTTATCGAAATAAGAACCATCGGCAAATTTAGATTCCCGAAAGCCGTTAAAAACACCAACTTGCTGAGCCAATTGATTTGATGCTTTAAAAGCATGGTAGGCCATTACATAGAAAAAGATATTTGTAAAATCAATTGCTTCTGGAGAATTATAAAATATATGATTAGTTGCTAAAAAACCATGGAGATTCATCGCTCCGAGACCAACCGCATGGTTTTTTTGGTTACCATATTCAATTGAAGGGGCACTAGCAAGATCACTATTACGTGATACATGGTCTAAGGCTTTAATTGCTTGATAAATTGCACTAGCAAACTCGCTACCACTTTCCATCATTTTGGCAATATTAACACTCCCTAAATTACAACAAATGTCTTCCCCAATTTTTTTAAAGCTAAGATCTTCATTATATTCACTCGGCGTACTTACCTGAACAATTTCACTACATAAGTTACTCATTACAATCCGCCCGGGATGGGCATTTCGATTATTAACCGTGTCATCAAATAACAAATATGGATAGCCACTTTCAAAATGCAGCTCTGCAATTGTTTGAAATAATTTTCGAGCATCAATAAAGGTTTTTTTAATATCAGGATTATTTAACATATTATAGTATTCTTTAGTAATGGCAATGTCACTCAGTGGTTTGCCATAGACTTTTTGAACATCATAAGGACTAAACAATGCCATTTTTTCATTATTTTTTGCTAATTCAAAGGTAATGTCCGGAATCACAACTCCTAATGATAAAGATTTAATCCGAATTTTTTCATCCGCATTTTCTCGTTTGGTATCTAAAAATAACATAATATCAGGATGATGAACATTTAAATATACGGCCCCCGCTCCTTGGCGTTGACCTAATTGATTAGCATATGAAAAGGAATCTTCCAAAATTTTCATCACCGGAATAACTCCCGTGGCTTGGTTCGCAATATTTTTAATTGGGGCCCCAAATTCGCGCAGGTTAGTTAAACATAAAGCCACTCCCCCACCACGTTTTGACAACTGTAAGGAAGTTGAAATTGCCCGACAAATTGATTCCATATTATCTTCAACTCTTAATAAATAACACGAGATATATTCTCCCCGTTGTTTTTTCCCCGCGTTTAAAAAAGTGGGAGTTGCAGGTTGAAAACGCCCTAACATCATTTCTTTTAGAATTGCTTGCGCAGCTTCAAAATCTCCATCCCCAAAAAATAATGCATTCATTACTACCCGGTCTTCATATGTTTCTAAGTATTGTTGATTATCAAACGTTTTTAAAGCATAAGCGTTAAAAAATTTTAATGCTCCCATAAAACTAGGAAAATGATGTTGATAGCTTTTAGCAAGAGCTATTAATTTTTCAATTTCCGCAATTTGATATTTATTAATAATTGTTTCATCATAGTATTGTTCTTTGACTAAGTAAGTGATCCGTTCTTTAACATCTGCAAACTTTTTAAGATTTGGTAACACATGGTGGTTTAAATAACTTTCAGCAGCTAACACGTCTAATTGAAAATTATCTTTTCCCCGCTCAAATAGTTTTGATTTTGCATTTAAAGCAATGTATTCTTCATTATCTCCATTATTTGCTAACAGAGAAACTTTATTTGTCTTCATAAATTCTATTCCTTTCAAAAATCACTTAATATTTTTTTGATAGTTTTGACATCATGTTGAGTTCCTAGTAATTCAAATTGGTATAATAATGGAACCTGTAATTTTTTGGAAAGAATTGGTCCAGCTACCGCAAAGGTGTCACCAAAATTAGTATTTCCCGAGGCAATTACCCCGCGACAAAATTGGCGATTTTGGTGGTTATTTAAAAATTTAATTACTTGCTTAGGAACTGCTCCTTTATAATCATTGCCCCCACCCCCATATGTGGGACAAATCAAAACATAATCTTTGTCAACTAAGATTTCTTCTGATAAATCATAGGGAATTCGTGTGTTTTTAATATTTAGTTTTTGAATAAAGCGGTGAGTATTATTTGATGTTGAAGAAAAATAAACAACATACATTTCACCGGTTGGTTTGGTAACTGTGTGGTCGGAAACTCTAATAATATCCTCATGCATAATTATTCCTCACGTTTAAAATTCTCAATCTTCATCTTCAGTTTCTTCTGTAATTCCCATTACATACGAAGAACCATTTCCAGAAAAGAAATCATGGTTCTCATCGGCGCGGGCTGATAACTGAGTAAAAATCTCGGGAGCAATTCTTGTTTCTTCTTCACTAAACGGTGATTCGTAACCTAAATTTTGTAAAAATTTCCCAGCATTATATAAACTAAAGCGAATCGCATCTTCAGCTAAGCCAAAACCTTCATAAAGTTCATGTAAATATTTTTTTTCTAAAATAATTAACTCATTTAGTAAATCAAAAACAAATTGTTTCATTTCTTCTTGTTGGGCTCGTGGTAATTTAGCAACTTTTTGTTGGTATTTATAACCACTATAATAGTTATGAATAACCTTGTCTCTTAAAATTAACCGGATAATATCAGAAGTATTTGGGAGCTTACCACGTGCTGATAAGTAAAATGGTAAATAAAATCCCCCATATAATAAAAATCCTGGCATTAGAGCAGCGGCAACTTTTGATTTTAACGGATCATCCCCAACATAATATGGAATTAATGCTTGAGCCCGTTCTTGTAAACTTTTTGTGTTAATTACTCATTCATGGGCTTCTTCAATTTGCTCACTTGAACATAAAGTTGAAAAAATAGTTCCGTATGATCTGGCATGAACAGCAACCATAAAGGCAAAGTTGGTATAAATAACTTGTTCATGGTCGGTTAATGAGTTAGGAACTTGGGCAACATCACCAACCGTTGCTTGGATTGTATCTAATAGTGTTAAACCAGTAAATGTCCGGGTAATTAGTTGCTGTCATTCTGGATTTAAAGTACGTCATGATGTTAAATCATTAGAAACTGGAATTTTTTCTGGTAATCAAAAATTCTGGGTAATTCTGGTTCATACTTCTAAATCTTTATCATCATTAATGACGTTTCAATTAACTGACCGCATTTTCCCCTGAAAATTATTTTGAGCATATTCAAGGGGTGAAAGTGAATCTTGATAATATTTATTTTTTTGTACTGCCATAATTGCTCCTTTCAAAGATATATTAAAAATATCTAGCTAAAATAATTTAGTAATTGCTTAATTAGCGATACTAAAATAAACCCAAAAGTAATCTGGATTTTTTAAATTATTCAACAATATTAAGTCCCGTTCAATGCTAATGGGAGTTGTTAATAAATTATGAAGAGTTAACAAAAAACTTGTAATAATCCCTAAAACAACTTTTCCTTGACAACTAAAAAGCATTCACTTCATTAGGGAAAGGAGTACAAATATTTTTAAATTATTTAAAAGTAATCAAAAAAAGCATGCGCAAGATTATTAAAGATTACAAAATAATTTTGTTATTTCATTCCCAGGAATAACATAAATTTAGTGAGATAACAGACTGGTTTCCTGGCTTAGCATCATTTTACTAGTTACCCTTCTCAAAGTTTCCTTTAATGGCAATGTAACGTTCATCCGCATCACAGTTGCTGGGACAGCAAGAGAATCTAACTCTTTTCCCAAACATCTATTATTCCAAAGCTATTTAGTTGTAAACATATCTTACTATATTATTTTTAATTTGTAAAATAATAAAAAAAGAATAATAATTATTCTTTTTTTCCTTAATTATAAAGTTTTTTCGTTTTCATCGGCATTCATTGAAGAACACTCATAGGAGTCAAGACGCGATATCATCCCTATTTTAAGTCTTTTTTCTACATTAATTTTTTTTCGTAATAATAATTGTTCTCTTTTTTTAATTTTTTTTACTTGGGTTACTATTAATTCGCCCTCATCAATTTCTTGTTTTCATTTTTCTTGAATTTTATGAATAATATTTAAATAATTATCTATTAATTTTTGGTTAAAAACTTGGTAATGATTATTAGCCACTATAAATCTTAATAACCGACTTTGAGCATTTAAAACATTTCATAAAAAAGTTTCAAATTCTCCAGTATCACTAAAAATAACATCAGCCATTTTACGTTCTTTCTTTTTAAACTTCCTATCACTTAAAATTTTCTCCTTAAAGTTTTTAAAAAAAGCAGATAATTTTTGTTTTTTAATATAGCCTCATTCTTGATAACCCATAATTTTAAATTGTTCACTAAAATCAACCATTTCTTTTGTGCGAATTTTAAAAGAATTTAAAAATTTAAAATAATGTTGTGCTATATCAATAATAAGAATTCGATCATGGAATTTTAAAAGTACATTTAATTGATTAACTTCGGTTTTAATTTTATGCAAATAAAATTTTGCATAAAATTCAAATAGCTGCGGATTAGACTTAAGTTCAGCAAAACTAATCATTTCATCATCTTCAATAATAACATATCTTTCTAAAATTTTTTCAAAAGATAATTTATTAAGGACACTAAGAATTTCAAGATATTTTGGTTCTGGTTTCCTATTAGTTGCTGAAGAATCATCTTGAGAAGTATTTACTGCTGAAGTTTCTGATTCAACTTCGCGAATTTCTAATTTAACTTTATGGGGGTGAATTGTGATGGTCGGAATAATTGATCCTTGGTATTTACTAAACTTAAAAATAAAATTTGTCGATTCCGAAAATAATAATTGTTCTAAGTTTATTTGCAATTGTTGGTATATTGTTAACATACTTTCTATTTTCGTAAACATTTTTTCTCATACTCAATAAACTTCAAAAGGTTGACGTTTATATTTACTTATTTCAAGTAATTCATTAAGGTTAACTATTTCTGGTAAGTCTAAAGCAGGAATATTTTTTTCAAAAATATGATTAATTTTATTAATCAAAAGATCAGTTGAAGTTGGATTCATAGGTAATCACTCTTTCTAAATAGTGTTTAATTTTAATATTTTAAAATAAGATTATTAAAATTAGATATAAAAAATACCAAAAATCTTGTTAACAAGAAATTTGGTATTATATATACTCTCAAATATTAAATTATTAATTTTTATATCTAATTCTTTATCATTATAACACTTTCCTTTAATTTCAGTGATTTAGTTTACAAATCTTATTAATAACTTTCATTGTTCAAATAAGTTTTTTTGATACTTAATAAAAATTATTTTATGGTTTCTTGTTCTAATTCGCTTTCTAAATCAACTTCTAATAAATTCTGCTCAGCTAGTTCGTGGTCAAGTTTAATTGTATGTTCAGTTCGTTTTAAATCTTTGTAAATAAAGAACGCGAACAAAATTCCTAAACAAATTAAGATTACTAATAATACTGTTAAAGCGACAATGGTTAACATCTATTCCACCTCATCTTCTAATTTTGATTGTGCTACTTTTGAAATTTCATTTTGAATAATTGTTTTCTTAATTTTATTTTTAGCATTAAAAATTTCAGGACTATTAGCTAGTGCTGAAATAATCGGCACCAGAATTCCTAGCACTAATGCTAAGATGGAAATATATCAGGGGTTAGTTGTTGTTGAAATTACAAAATCATAAATCGAAAAGCCAATAATAATTAATAAAATAACTGGGATAACATAATACATCATTAGGCGGTATCATGTTCCTAATTTAATTCAAGAAACTTTATTGTTATATTTAATTAGAATATCTAATTTTTTAGCTTTATGAACAAAGAAGATTACTTGCGCAAATGATACTAAAATTAGATCTAACCCCGCAGCTAATAATTGGAAAGAATTAATTAACTGGTAAGTATTTTCAAATACTAATGCTAATCCAACCACAATAATTAATGCACATATTCCGAAAATAACTCGACGTTTTTTAAAATGATACTGGGTCTCAATTGCATCCACAATAACTTCGGTGTTTCCAACCGTAGTGCTTAATCCTGCAATGAATAAGGCTAGGAAAAACAAAATTCCTAAGAAGTTTCCAAACCCCACCACAGTATTTTGGTTAATAATATGGAAAGTTTCGGGAAGGACATTAAAAACAAATACCATTGAATCACTACCGAATTTATTTGTAATGGCTTGTTGGAATAATAAAATATCAGTTTTATCACTTATACTATTATTAACAATTGCTCCCGATGACCCAAAGATAAAAATTAAATTGGTAACCGATAAAAACAAAATCCCAATTACTAATAAATATGTTTTGGAAGTATTGTCTTGGTTGTGCGGAGCAACACCGGCAAACCGCATCATCATTCCCATTCCTAATGAGGTGGTAAAGAATGCTAAGGAAAAAACACTACTTCAAGTTTGAGTTGTTCCTAATTTTTTTAGATTATCTTTTAAAAATAAAGTGGCTAATCCTTCTTTACTCCCCGGAACGGTTAAGATATAAATTGCTAAAATAAAAATAATAATAAATAATAAGGGCATAAATACTTTGTTTAATTTTTCAATGCCTTTAACCCCAAATGATAAAATTAACCCCACTAAAATAACAACTAAGAGAAAGGCTAAAAACACAATTCATTGAAAACCGCCATGGGTGCTAACCCCAAAGCCCCCACTCTGTAAAATATGTTTATTAAAAATGTTACCACCCATATCATTAATAAGGCCAGGACTAAATTCAATTCCAATTGAAACAATTGTATAACCAACTAAAACTGAATAATAAATTGGAATAATAATCATTAAGGTTGATTGAAACCATCCAATAAATTTACTTACTTTAACATTTTCTTTTTCAAAAATATTAATGACACTTTTGCGACGCAGGTTTCCTAAATTAAATTCAAAGATTAATAACGGAATTCCAACAATAATCATTGCGACAATATATAGTAAGAAAAAATAAAATCCTCCGTTCTTATTAATATAACCAGGTAATCCTCAAATTACCCCTAGGCCAATTGCTGCTCCTAACGAAGAAACAATAAAACCAACTTTGCTCATTTGCTTTTTCTTATTCATAGTCATCTCCTAACTTTTACAATAAAATTTTAATTATTATGGAAAATAAGATAAATTTATAAAAATTTTTATCTTTTATATTAAATAATTCTACCGTGATTTTAATAATTTGTCATTAATTTTAGTTCTTTTTTTATAACCGTAATTTTAAGCAACTGGTAAAAGAAAAAATCTCTTTAATTATAAAGAGATTTTTTAATATAAAATATTTAATTAAAAATTATTTTGAATCTGGTGTTGTTTCATCTGCTGAATTATTAAAATCATCAATTGCTTTATTTAAAGCAGTTAAAGCATCACTTGCCGCAGTTTCATCAGTAACTTTTTCTGCTGTTGTAATTGCATCTTGTAATTTTTGAAAGGCATCAGCAGTTTTTTTACCCTGTTCAATTTCTTTAGCTTCAGCAATTTTAGCTTTTAAAGCATCCAAGTTAGGTGTTTTTTCTTTGTCTCCACCATCAGGTTGAGTTAATTGGATAACTTGTTTAGCCATTACTGTTAATGGTGGAACTTTTACTTGTTCACCTTCCTGAGGCATTTCAACTTTTCCTTCCATTTTATTTAAAATTAAAGTAATTTCAGTTGCTCCTTGTTTTGCTTCCACAGTAAATGTATATGCTAAAATATTCCCATCTTGGTCCATTGAGTTTTTAAAATCTTTTGTTTCTTGGAATAATGCTAAAATTGGCTCACTTTCTTGTTGACCAGCTTGATCTAAATTAAATCAAGATGGATCCCCAGTCATATCTGGTGTAGCAACACTATCAGCAACGACTTTCCCATCCGCGATTTTGTCTTTAATCATTAGTGCTTCTAAGTCTTTTACACTTTTTCCATCAACAAATGTTAATTGACTAATTTCGGTTGAATCTTTATCTGATTTATCACAAGCAACAACACTACTTGCTCCAGTCGCTGTTAAACCAACAGCCCCTAAAATAGCTAATAACTTTTTCATTCAATATTACCTCTCTTATTTTGTGTTTATAAGAAAAACATCAAAAAAGCCCATAATTATTATAGGAAATCTCCTATAATAATTACTGGGCCAAATGCTTTTCATATTCTTAATTTAACAAAAAAAAAAAAAAAAGCAACTATTTTAAGTATTTTTGTAAAAACCCTGCTATTTATTAGTTGCTAGGAATCCGATAATGTTGTTTTCAGTAATTTAAATCACCATTAATTAATTCTGATAATTCAGCAATAGAAGAAATTTTAATATTTGGTCGAATATATTCTAAAAACAAGACTCTAATTTCTTGACCATATAAATCCATCTTTTGATCAATTAAATAAGTTTCAACTGCTTCTTGGTTTTTACTATTAACCATATAAGAAGTTAAAGAGGGATAAGAACGATTATTAATTAATGTTTCACTAACATATACTCCGTAAGGTAATAAACACTTTCTTGGTAAATAAATATTAGCTGTTGGAAAATTAATTGTTCGTCCTAATTTTTTACCATGCTCAACAATCCCCGTCACTGAATATGGAAATGCTAATAATTTATTAGCACTAATTAAATCATGGTTATTAGTAATCAAATTACGAATATAAGAAGAAGCAGGACTGGTTGGATCGCGACGAATTATTGTAACATTATCTTTGCCAAAAAATTCTTGTAAAGTTTCAACATTTCCGGTTTTCTGATTACCAAAAGAAAAGTCTTGACCAACAACGACTTTTTGAACTCCGTATTTTTCTTGGAGAATGGTTAAAAATTGGTGGGCAGTTAAGTTAATAAATTCATCATTAACAATCCCTTCCAAATAATAATTAAAACCGCGGGTCGCAATTAATTCTTGTTTAACTTTGTTCTCCATTAGTTTAGTATTCATTTTTTTAAAGTAATCACTAACGCTTTCTGATAATGTAAAAAATAACGATAATAAATTATTTTCCTTGGCAATTGCTAAAGTAGCATCGATAACTTTTAAATGACCTTCGTGTAAACCATCAAAAAAACCTAAACATGCAATTTTAGGAGCACTATCAAAATCTTTTTTTCATCTTAAAATTTGCATAATTTTAGTTTTCCCTTTCACTTTCTAATTTTTTAACATTCGGGTCGGGCGTCCAAATTCCCCGTTGGGATGCAAATACATGACGACCAATATGTTTGTAAACTGCTAATACTTCTTTTTGTTTATTAATAATAAAAATAATCGGATCAGTATGGTTAATAATTACAATTGGTTTTCCGTGTTTAATTTCTTCTTCATAATGGTATAACAATAATGGTTGCTTATTAATAAATAAGGCGTCATACATCGAAATAATATGTTTAGGTTCTAAGTTTTCAATTTTAACAGCTCTGGCTAAGGTAAAATTCCCTGATAAAGTTCGGGTTAACTTACTAACCGTAGCAATTGTACCCAGTTTAGCCGCCAGATCATTCACCAAACTACGAATATAAGTCCCTTTTGAACAAATAACACTAAATTTTATAATATGTTGATGGGAATTATATTCTTTTAACTTAATTTCATGAATTGTTACTGTGCGGGGTTTAATTTCAACATCCTGATTTTGCCGAGCATACTCATATAACTTTTTGCCGTTTACTTTAATAGCAGAATATTTAGGAGGATATTGCTCATAGATAAAACCATTAAACGCAGCAAAAACTTTTTTAATTTCTTTTTTCTTTAGTTTCCGCGGTGGCTCTTCTTTAATAGTTTTCCCCGTAATATCACCACTATCGGTTTCTTGAAATAATTTCATTTCAACATCATAACCCTTATTAGCGCTTAATAAATATTCACTAATTTTGGTTGCATTGTTAATTAACACTACTAATAAACCTGTTGCCAAGGGATCTAACGTTCCCGCATGTCCAATTTTTCGCACATCTAATTTTTGCTTGATTTCTTGGATCACTTGATGGCTTGTTTTACCCTCTGGTTTATCAATTAAAATAACACCATCTTTCATCTGCTAAAACCCCTTTAAGTCTGTACTTTAACTCATTATATCATTTAATTTGTTCTAAATTAGTTATATTTTACTAAAAAATCTTGATAATTTTTCATAAATAATTTATTATAATTACGTATGAAAAATAATTATTGTTACATTTATATCTTTCTTACAAATTATTAAAGCCTTTCCTTTTGTGCTTAATAATTATTCTTTTGTAGCAGTATTTAAAAATAATTATAATCTTAAAATAGTTTGTTTTTCATACACTTATATTGAAGGGCAGATTTGGTTTTCTAGGCTGTTCATTTTACCAAATCTGTTTTTTTTTTTTTTTATTTAATCCTGTTTATTTCATTATTTAAACCCTTGAATTTTAAGGGTTTAAATAATGATAAAATATATTAAATTGTCAAAAATTTGCAAAATTATTGTTGCATTTTTAAAAATAAGTGATATTATTTAATTGTCTTAAGTAGACAAAACAATAAGTAAATTAAGAATGCACATATAAAGAGAACATGTTAGGTAATTATTATATTTTAGATATAATAGAACGAACGTAGACCGTGTATAATACCTAAATGGTCTTTTAAACAAAATATCTCAAAAAAAATAGTAGTGAATGCTGAATATCTAAAATAAAATAGACACGTAAAAAATAAGTTTATGTGTAATAATTTTATTGAAAGGTATTCTTTTTATT
>NZ_JASTWG010000008.1:0-73043 GCF_040940205.1 Spiroplasma sp. DGKH1
AGGAATGAGTCCTGTTGAATACAGAAAATCATTCCTATAACTTATTTTTAATATGTCTACTTTTCTTGACATATTCACAAAACTATTTTTTTGCTTAGGTGTTATATACACTCAATTTTTAATTTTATATTTTTATTTTCCTAAAAAAAAAAAAAAAGCAATTAATAAATTTAAACAAAATAAATATAAAAAATTTTATTTTTATGGAAATTATCTATTTATACTATTTAAAAAAGCATCATTATCTGAACAAAAAATAATTTGTTAAACATAAAATTATAAATTAAATTTAATTTTTATATGATAAATAATATAATAAAGATAACGGCTCATTATTTATCCAATAACTAATAAAAAAACTAATAATATTAATAATTCTTTTTAAAAATCTCTTATAAAATTTAAGGACCTATTAATTTTAATAATTAAAAATATTCTATATAAATTCATACTATTAAAAGATAATCAAGACATTAAAATATAATAATAAAATATTAGCTACTAATAATTTTAATAATGTTGTATTTATTATATTTTCTTAATTCCTACATAATAAAAGTAATTATATAAAGGAGAAAAGAATATTATGAAAAATTTATTAGGCATACTTAGAAACAATAGTTATTGGAATAACACCAATCATAACATCAACTAATATTATTAATAATGCTACAAATCTAAATTTAAAAAATAATACAAAAAATGATTTTGATTTTAATTGACACAAAACAATATCAGAAAATAAATTAAAAGAAAATTTAATTGAATCTATCACATTAATAAACAGAAGAATAAAAATTAATTTGGAACTCCTTAATAAAAAAATATGAGATAAAAATATTTATAATATTATATCTAGTTCACAATACATTAGTAGTTTGGAATTACAACTAAAACTTAACTTAATTTCATTTGATATAAATAATAAAGTTAGCTTTAATCAAAAACTCCAAATTTCATATAGTGGAGTATGGACAGAGTCAAAATGGTATTGATTTGGATATTGGAAATTGCATATTGGACACGTTGAATGTGAAATATGATATGAACTACTTAAACTAGGTTCTGCCGGAATTGCAGCAATAAAAGAAGCAATGACTGCTGCAGGCTTTGGGTGGTTATCCGCAGTTTTAGCGGGACTTCTAGCTGCCTATTCTTTCATTTTAAACTTTAGATCAAGGTAATGGCATTTGAATAGACTTTTGAACTACTACTCCTGCCTTTGGTTGAGGAGTTGACTAATCAAAAGAAAAAGGAGAATAAAATAAGGAGAAAAAATATAACCCCATTGATCATTATTGTTCATAATATTGTCTATATTATTGGATCATTATTTCTAATTGGAGTAGGAATCAGTTTAGTACATTATTATTCTCTCTGATACATTTTCATTATTTGCTTTGGAATTGTTGCCACCATTTTAACTACAATTTGATTAATTACAGTGTTATACCATTTAAAGTATTTTGCCTTAGATGATGAGATTAAAGAACAAAAAATTAAAAAAATTCAAAGGATAGAAAAATGGACCCTTAATTTTATTGCGTGATAATACTTAAATTAGTGATAAAACACTTAGTTTCTTAAGTCTTTTTTAATGACTAATTACAAAAAAATAATTATTTTTTTTTCATAATTTTATTATTTTTTCATTGTTTTTTTTATTTTATGTTATAATTTTTTAGATACTAGCAAAACAACTTTTTCTTTCTTATCAGACAATTTTAATAACAATAATTATTAACAAATTAATATTAGCTAACTTATAAAGTTAGGTAGTTTTTAGATAATGAGGTGGAAATATATATGGAGAATGTTAAGAATAAAGTCGTAAATGAAAATAAACAGCAAGTCATTACAAGCAAAAATAAGCAAAATGAAGCTAGTGGCAATTTAAATCATGAAAAAAATAAAATTCCAACGAAAGTTTTTGCGTTGGGTGGTTTAGAAGAAGTTGGTAAAAATACATATTGTATCGAATATGATGAAGAATTAATTATGATTGATGCGGGAGTAAAATTTCCGAGTTCAACAATGTTGGGAGTTGATGCTGTCATTCCCGACTATACTTATTTAAAAGAAAATCAAAAAAAATTAAAGGCCCTTTTTATTACCCATGGCCATGAAGATCACATTGGCGGAATTCCTTATTTATTAAGAGAAGTTAGTGTGCCAATTATTTATGCACCACGGTTAGCAGCTGCTTTAATTCGGGACCGTTTAAAAGAACATAAGTTAGAAGCAACTACAATTGTCAAAGAAATTGATAATATGAGTGTTATTAAAACAAAAAACTTTAAAGTTAATTACTTTGCAGTAAACCACAGTATTCCTGATGCATTTGGAGTAGCAGTGCAAACACCAAACGGAAAAATTGTCTCAACAGGAGACTATAAATTTGACTGAACACCATTAGGTCATAAAACAGATATTGAACGAATGGTAATGATGGGTCAAGAAGGTGTGACCTTATTAATGGCTGATAGTACCAATGCGGAAGTTGAAGGATACACCCCTACAGAAGCTAAAATTATTAAAAATATTGCGGAAATCTTTGTGAAATCAAAAGGTCGGATTTTAATTTCAACCTTTGCTTCAAATGTTCACCGAATTCAGCATATTGTTGAAATCGCTAATAAATGTAACCGGAAAATTTTAGTATTTGGTCGTAGTTTGGATCGGATTATTAAAATTATTCGACAAATGGGACATTTAAAAATTTCTGATAAAGCGTTTATTAAAGCTAGTGATGCTAAAAATTATAAAGATCATGAAATTTTAATTATTTGTACTGGTAGTCAGGGTGAACCAATGGCGGCGTTGTCGCGAATTGCTAATAATCAACACCCTCACATTTCAATTATTCCTGGTGATACTGTTATTTTTTCTTCATCACCAATTCCGGGGAACCGCGCTGATGTTGAAAGAGTAATTAATAAACTAGCACGGAACGGGGCAATTATTTTAGAAAATAGTCCAGTTAACCAATTACATGCCTCAGGGCATGCTTCCCAAGAAGAACAAAAACTATTATTTACGTTATTAAAACCAAAATTCTTTATGCCAATGCATGGTGATTATCGTATGTTAAAACAACATGGCGAAACTGCCGTTAGTGTTAATGTTGAAAAAGAAAATGTCTTTTTATGTGCAAATGGTGATCAAATTAATATTTTAAATGGCAGTGCTTGAATTGGTAAACGAGTAGATGCTGATGCAATCTATGTTGATGGTAAAGACTTATCGGGACAAACAACAGCCGTGGTTCGGGACCGGGAAGTACTATCAAAAGATGGGTTAATTGCGGTGGTAATTTCAATTGATTCCCAAACTAATAAATTATTAGCTCCTCCGCGAATTATTTCACGGGGTAGTTTCTATGTTAAAGATTCGGGAAATATTATTAATGAATCAATCCGTATTACCCAAGAAGCTGTTAATGATGTTTTACAAAACCAAAAACCAACCTTTGGAGCGTTAAAAAATGCAATAAAACAGTCATTATCCCCTTTTATTTACCGTTATAAAAAACGAAATCCGTTAATTATTCCGGTTATCTTAAATAAAAAATAAATGTTAACTTAACATTTATTTTTTTTATTTCGCTGCTTGTTATTGATGATATTGTAAAACATCTGCCGCAATCTGACCATAATAATTTGGGATTTCGCGAATTTTAACAAATCCTTGTTGATAGTATAATTTTAGAGCATTTTGGTTATCAACACGAACTTCTAAGAATATATTATGGTATTGAAAATTATTAATTATATAGTTTAACATTTTACTCCCATAGCCCTGGTGGTGGTATTTTTTAGCCACGGTTAATTTAATAATTTCTAAATCATCCCCACTTTTTAATAAAATAAAATATCCTAAAATAATATTATCGCCCCTGGTTATTTTATAAAAATAATACTGGGGATTATTAATCATTTGAATTAAATTACGATATTTATAATAATGCTGGGGATAATTCTCTTTTTCAAGTTGAAATAAATATAAGGCATCAATATTATTAACGGGTTTAATAATTAGCATTTTAACCGACTGCTTTCTTTAAATATAATGGTTTAATTTCATTTATATCTTTAATTAATTCAAACTTATTTTTTAAGTTAAAATAATTATTTAAATAATCAAACTGGGGATCATCTAACTGATTTTTGATAATTGGAAACTCGGGATATTGTTTAGCAATTTCTAAAATAGTTGGTTCATCAAGAACTTGGCTAGGAATAACCTCATTACCCTTGCTGACAACAGCAAAATAAAACTTGCCCCCTTTGGCATCAAGGAGTGAAACCGCATCAATTCGCCCAACTTGGTAAAGCAGGCTTGTAATTAAGTAAACTTTAACAAGTGGGTTAATTGTTTTAATTGTTTTAGCAATAGTAACTCCTACCCGCACCCCAGTATAACTGCCGGGACCCTTGGTTAAATAAAAATTATTGACATTTTTTAGTTTGTAATGGTGTTTAGCTAATAAAGCATTAATCGCTGGGATTGTTTGTTCGGTATGTTTACGCTCTCCAATAATATGGAGATGGTCAATTAGTTGATCATCTTGTTCAAGAATTAAAGTAAGATATTTACTAGCAGTATCAATAAATAAATTTAACATTGTTATAAAAATTCCTTTCTAATTGCTTGTAATAATGCTTGGTCATTAGTTTCAATAGTAAAAAGACGTGTTTCTTGATCACGAAAAGTAATCGTCAGGCGAATTAGTTCATACTTGGTATCCAAATATTTTTTAATAATATCTGGTCATTCAATAATATTTAAACTATCGACAAACTCATCTAAATATTGGTCTCACTCTTCGGTAGAATCTAGCCCCAATAAGCGATAACTATCCATATGGTTAATTTTTAACCCTCCACGACCAAGATACTGGTTTAAAATCACAAAAGTTGGTGAAGTAACTGGTTCTTGAACATCTAAATATTTCAAAAGGTGTTTGGTAAAAGTAGTTTTCCCCGCGGCTAGTTCACCGGTTAATAAAAGACACTGGTTGGCCTTTACATATTGACTAAAAATTTTTGCTAAGTGCTCTGTTCCATTAAGATTTTGTATTACGACTTCCATTCTTTCCCCTTCTTTTAAATTATTATATCTTGAAAATGCATTAATCATACAATATTCTTAAAATTTATGTAATAATTAATAAGGAATGTATCGGATTAGAAAGGACTTATATTAATGAAAGATATTTTAATTATTGGCGCTGGGCCTGTTGGTTTATACGGGTGAAGTTGTGCTGGAATGTTGGGCTTAAATGGTTATATTATTGAAGGAAACATGTATGTTGGTGGGCAACCTATTGAGTTATACAATGAAAAAGAAATCTATGATATTCCTGGCTTTTTAAATATTAGAGCTAGTAATTTTGTTGATTTATTACATCAACAGGCCCTTAAAAATGGGAACAACATTGAATTAATGTTAGAAACTAACATTAAAAAATTAACTCCTATCCCCGACGGCTTTCACGTTGAGTTAACCAATAACCAAATAATTAATGTTAAAACCATTTTAATTACCACGGGAAATGGTGTTTTTAATCCTATTCACTTAGAACAATTAGATCCAAATCTTATTTATCAAAACCTCAGTTACCGGATGGAAAATGTTAATAACTACCAAAATAAAAAAGTTGTTATTCTGGGCGGGGGGGATAGTGCTTTAGACTGAGCAAACCACCTAGTTGAACATAATATTACAACAGATGTGACAATTGTTCATCGTCGAGACCTTTACCGAGCCAAAGAAGCAAGCGTCCAAAAATTAAAAGCAAATCATATTCAAGAACTCAAACCATATGTTATTAAAGATATTATGGTGGAAAATAACACCGTCAAAGAATTAATTCTTACTAATACGAATGATCAAAGTGAACACTATGTTAGTGCTGATTTATTTCTAGTTCAGTATGGTTCAAAAATGGGTCCAAGTATCATTTCCAGTTTTGACTTAGAATTTGATAAACTGCGTAAAATTAAAATCCAAGCTAATGGAAAAACAAGTAACCCCCGAATTTTTGCAGCCGGGAACATTGCTAGTTATGAGGGTAAATACTATAATATGATGACTGGCTTTGGCGAATGTATTAATAGTTTAGTTAATATTACAAAAGTATTATATGGGGAAAAATATCACCCAGGATACTTAGGACAACATAAAAAATAATAAGAGCTTGCTCTTATTATTTTTTTAACCCCGTAGTTTATATATTTCTTGTTGGGGTTCCAAGTCTTGGGCTCGGTCAAGTTTTTTCCGGGAAGCATCTAGTTTTTCTTCTCGTTCCCAAATTTTTTCATAAGGGTTCTCGGGTTCTTGCAGTTGAATTAATTCATCAACATATTTTTCTTTCCGACGAGTTCGTAATTTAGTTTGCCGTTTTGTTCAAATTCGATAAACAATTGGTAAACGTAAGAAAATCCCCCGGACCGATGTTGGTGCTCATAATAACGAGTTAATACATATTAAGACAATTGAACTTCCTAATATTCCAAAGAAAATTGTCAGTAATTTACCCCAACCCCACACCACACTAATTTGGGCAGGAATATTATTTCAATCCCGAAAATCAAAGATATTAATTGGGTTATATTCTTTGGTCATATATAAATAGTTAACTAAAATAGCAACGATGATGGGGATAATTAAAATCATCCAATTGCGAAAGACCCCTTTAAAACTACTATTATAAGTTAAGAAGATTCAGTTATAGAACCAGAGGTATCCAAACCGCGCAAATGAAATTACACAGGTAATTACCAAAATTGAGTATAATGCTAAGACATAGTTATTAGCCACAAAGCGGAAAATTACCGCAAAAAAGACTGATAAAATAACATTGATAATACCAAAATAAAAGATTGGTTTGGCTGTTTGTTTATAATTAGCTTTAGCATACACTAAAACATTGGCTGGTTCTGAAATTACAATAAAAACTGATGATAAGGCAACTAATAACGAAAAGGTTGGTTTATAAAAGATTTCCCGAAAAACTTGGTATTCTTGGTTTGTTCATTCTTTTAATCCGGAAATAATTTGGGGCGCGTATAAAGCATTAACAAAATATGGGGATAAAATAAACTGGTTAACAAACAAGAACCCGCCAATCATAAAAGCATATGTTTCAAATTTAACATAACTACTCCAGTTAATTCGCCCATTTTTTGCTGTTCACGAAGCAAAAAATTCTTTAAAGGAATTAATTAAAATTAGCATAATACTACGAACACCCACTGCAATTGTCATATATAGCGATAAGGTCGACGAAATGTTTAATCCTAATAATAACGCCACAATAATCACATCAGCATTTAAAAATAATGTTTCGCCAATATTTTTTAACGCGACAATATTACTTGCTTTTACTAGTTGCATATTATCTTTTTGTTTGTAAATTCGGATCCAGGGGTAATGCAATTTAACAAAGAGGATAATCAGACTGGACTTCATCCCCGAATATCCTAAGAAAATTAAGAACGCAAAAACTGGATCCACGGTAATTGAAATTAAATAGAAAATAATAGCATAGACAATTAAATCACAAATCATTAGGATTAACCGGCGCATATGATTATTTTGATCAGCTTGCATTAAATTTTCATAACAACCCGTTCAAAATAAGGCTAATAAGTTTTTTGAGCCAATTGTTAACATAATAATTAACATTTTTCAATAAGGATAACTATCTTTGGTTCCATTATTTCAAGCAACGCCAAAGTCTTTTTCAACAATAAAAGTATAGCCACTATAGACAAGGGCAATAATTGCTAATAATACTAATCCAACAATTCCCCCAATTTTATATTGGTGTTTAGCCGTATTAATAATTTCATTAGCTTTGCGCCAGTCCTTTTGCATTAACGGCTTCATCAGGAAAATCACGGTTAAGACCCCGATTCCCCCTTCGACACCACCTAAAAATGAGACAATGGCAATACTATTCTTAATAAACCCGTTAAACTGGGTTCCATAACTCTGAATTAATAAATACATTAAGGTAAACTGAAAAGCTGTCCCAATTAAAGAAGTAAAAGCACCAATAAAAATACTAATGATTCCTCTTCTGGTTGACATCAATTTCACCGACCTTTCTTATGTTTTATTTTATAATATTTTCCGGGATTTTAAAAACCTTTTCGTTTAAATATGCCAGATGACCAGTTAAATTTGCAAAAACTAACTGGTAAGCATATAAATAGATCATATAATCGGAGGTAATTTTTTTGGCCCCATATTTAACATCATTAACAATAGGATGATGAAGATAACTTAAGGTTGCTCGAATTTGGTGTTTGCGTCCTGTTAGTAAAGTGGCAGTTAGCCATGTTGTGTTAGCAATTATTTTCAGAGTTTTAAACTGGGTTGCACAAGCTTTACTGGTGTTATTCACGAGATGGGGTGTAAAAACCATCTTTTTTAAGTTTTCATTCTTAGTTAAATAACCTTCAACAACTAAATTATCAACTTGATAATTACCTTCACACTTTGCTAAATAAGTTTTATGGACCACATTTTTATTATTTATGTTGGCTAGAAGCACATCCAGAGTTATCTTATTTTTCGCATAAATTACTAACCCCCGGGTAAACTTATCTAAGCGGTGCAGATGCGAAATTACAAATGATTGTTCATGATCATGGTGATACTGATTAGTATTAATTAAATAATTGCGGACCATGCCATCTAAACTTTCGTGAAGATTAGAATGCATTTCAACCCCGTGGGGTTTATCAACAATTAAAATATTATCATCTTCATACACAATTGCTAACTCGCGCGCCGGTAGTTGACTTGGTTGGGCACTATTACGGTTCGTCACAACTAATGCTTTATCAAAAATTAAAATAACATCATTTTCTTGTAACGAATAACTGCGATCTTTAACTACCTTATTATTAACTTTAATTTTTTTATTCCGAAATAATTTATAAATAACTGATAAACTAGTTGTTTTAAACATTTTTTTAATAAAATTAAAGATTGTTTGGTGCGCATCATTTTTATTAACAGTTAATTTAATAATATTATCATTCATAATTAACTAGCAAGGGTGGGAACCGTTAAAATTAGGATAAAGGTAACCGTGTTTAATAAACTATGGGTCATAATTGTATAAGTTACATTTCCCCGGGCAATAATAAATAATGATGCTAACGCAATTGAAGCTCCTAAATAGCCAACAAAGTGTTCCCAGTCCCCAGTTTGAGAAACATGCATTCCCGCAAAATAAATAATTGAGGCAAAATAACTCACCCATTTATTTCCTGTTAAACTAAAGATTCCGTGTCGACAAGCTAATTCTTCAATAATTGGGGCGGTAAAAATAGTATAAACTGCTAAAATAACAACATTTCACCATTTATTTAACCCCGCCAGTAAATTAGCTTGGTTAACAGAAGTTCCGGGGGTAATTTGGGCTTGGGCTAAACCAAAAATATAATTAAACCCAAAGGTTACAATTAAAGCAATAATAACGGTCGGTATTAATAATTTATAGTTCTGTTTAAATGTTAATTTAATTTTCACAAAAATATAAGGGGAAGTTTTCGCTAAGATCACAATACAAATGACATCCGCAATTCATGAGACTACTAAATTAGCAGTCGTATCGGTTTGTACTTTTAAAATCCCCAGAATAACCCCCGCAATTAAACTAATAATATTGGGAATAAAATAAAAGTAATAAAAAGCAATGGCTCCTGTTCGTAATAATTTATCTTGTACCCGCGATAGGACAAAATAACAGCCAACCCCCACGACGATTCAGTTAACAATGTTCATTACTAATACGGCGTTAGGATTTTTGGCAAATAAATAAGTGATTAAAATACTAATAAAAAATGGGGCTAAAATCGCTGTTCCGACAAAGATATAACCAGTATTATTTAAATTAACTAGTTTAAAATCAAACGGATCAACGCGATCAAGCATTGTTTTTTTTAACTGAATTTTTTCATCTCAGCTTTGTTTAGGATTTGTCCAATCATTATTGTTATTAGTATTAACAGTATCCATATGCTTCTCCTTACTTTTCTAAATGTCCTAATAATTATATAATATAACTATTATTTTTTAAAAGTTAGTTTTTATTTTAAAAATCATTTTATTGTTTAAAATTTATCGCTAATTTTTCTTAACTTATTTTTGTTCTTAGGTTAAAATTATAATAATTAAAAACAATGAAAAAAAAAGATCTAGAAATGAGAATTAACGATGAAAAAAATCTTGAAAGTTAAAATTTATTTAACCGCCAATTATCTTAGTTCAGTTAACCAAACCATTAAAACCTTATTAGCCCAGGAAAATATTATTGATTTAGAAAATAATAATATTAATGATAATGGGGAAATTTTAAAAACAAAAACCGCCGCTTTAAAAACAAAGATGATTATTATAGTAATTAAAGTTCCAGCGTTTCTGAATAACAAGTTGGAATTAATTGTTGATCCGGTGGATTGATATATTAATGGTTTTATTACCACAACTGATGTTAAAAGATATTACTACTTTAGTGATGCTCGCATTACTAGTTTACCACCTAGTTTCAGAGCAGTTGCTACTAACTTAGGATATGCTTCTAACTATAATTATTTGGTTGGAAGTGATAATTTTGAAATATCTAATTATACTATTAGTGATGCCATTGCTAAACTACAAAAAGTTACCTTAAATACAATGTTTGAACAAGAAGTTAAAAAATCGCTAGCGATTGCCGCCTTAATATCAAGTGAAAGTTTACGATTCTTCTCAGTACGAAATGCAATTAATCGAATTTTAAATGCTGAAGAAACTAAACACTGGGCTACGGATTTCAAACAAATTGTTACTAATTGAGATACATATAGCAAACAATATTGAAATAGTGAAGATGATAAGAATGCCAAAGCGAATATTACCATCTTATTACGAAGAGATTTAATCCATCTGGATAATGAAAAAAACTAACTATGAATAGTTAGTTTTTTTGTTATTTCTCAATTAATGAAGGTTGCGTCATTTCGGATGGAATTTCTTCTCCTAGTAAGTCTAAAATAGTTGGGGCAATATCAGCAATTGCCGCATCTTTTTGGCGTAATTTTAACCCTGCTTTAGTAATAATAATGGGAACGGGTTGTGAAGTATGTTTTTTGTTTGGTCCGTTAGTTTCATCAATCATAATTTCAGCATTCCCATGGTCAGCAGTAATAATCATAATTCCATTAACTTTTTGCATCGCATCATAGATTTTACCTAAGCATTCATCAACTGCTTTCACAGCTTTAATCGCAGCTGGTAACACTCCAGTGTGGCCAACCATATCGGGGTTAGCAAAGTTTAAGATAATAACATCAAATTCATTACGGTTAATTTCGGCAATTAATTTATCAGTAATTTCATACGCCGACATTTCTGGTTTTAAATCATAAGTTGCTACTTTTGGTGATGGAATTAAATCAGCACTAGCTCCTGGTAACGTAATTTCTTCTTGGGTTGCTAAACCATTTTTAAAATAGTCTTTTCCCCCGTCAAAGAAGAATGTCACATGGGCAATCTTTTCGGTTTCGGCAATTCTTAATTGGCGATAACCTTTTTTACTTAATCATTCTCCTAACCCATTTACAACTTCAATTGGACGAAATGCAATGTGCGGTGAGGCCACTGTTGCTGAATATTCCATCATTGAAACAAAATAAATATCAGTTAATTTAGGATTAAAGAATTCACTAGCATGGTCAACTGGGAAATTAGGGTTTGTCAATGCTGAAGCAATTGCAATTGCGCGGTCGGGACGGAAGTTGGCAAATAGTACCCCATCCCCAGCTTTAAGATAACCATTAGGAGTATTAACATTATAAGCTGGGGTTAAAAATTCATCACTGCGTCCAGCTTGGTATTCCTGGTCAATAAATTGGTAAGGATCAGAAAATTCGGTCCCTTTGCGTGATACTAAAACATCATAAGCAACTTGGACACGATCATATTTTTTATCACGATCCATTCCATAGTAGCGACCACCAATTGTGGCAATTTCCCCAACTTTTAATTCTTTTTGAATGGCAAAAAATTGGTCAAGATAAAGTTTAATACATTCTGGTTTCGTATCACGACCATCGCCAAACAAGTGGAAGTAGATTTTAGTTAAACCTTCTTTGACTGCTAAGCGATAAGCAGCAAACATGTGGTTAATATGCGAGTGAACTCCCCCATCTGAGAATAATCCCATAATATGGAAGGCTCCGTTATTTTTTTTCGCATAATTAATGGCAGCTAAGATTTCTGGATTTTGATTAAATGTTCCGTTTTCAATGGCTTTATTAATTAAAGTTAATGATTCATATTTAATTCTCCCGGCACCAAGGTGAATATGACCAACTTCGGAGTTACCCATTTGTCCTTTTGGTAAACCAACTCATTCTCCGGATGCATGGGCTTCAACCCACGGATATTTTTGTTTTCAAGCTTCAACATTAGTCATATGTGCTTGGGTGACAGCGTTACCTTTACTATCTTTAGCAATTCCTCACCCATCCAAAATTGCTAATAAAATCGGTTGTTTAACTTTCATTATTTTTTCTCCTTTATTTATATAATTACTACTTCACCATTATATAATGTATTTTATGAATTTAGAACATATTTATTAATCATTTTTGCTACCCCAGCATTGGCGGCAATATCAGTAATATCTTTTGCCACATCTTTTAAGGGTTGTTGGGCATCACCCATCGCAATTCCTAACCCAACATTTTTAATCATCGTATAGTCATTCATACTATCACCAATTGCCATAATTTCACTATTATCAATTCCTAATTTCTTAGCAACTCATTCTAACGCAACATATTTACTAATTCCAGGCGCATTAATTTCCGCAGTTCCTGCAGCATCAATGGCAACTTCAATCCCATGTGATCTTACTTCTTTAACAAACTGATCAGTTTCTTTAACATTCATTGCTAAACATTTATATGATTCGTGGGTTATTTTTGGTAATTCCCAATATTGATAATATTTCCCAGTAAAAAAATTACATTCTAAATTATGAGTTCCAAGGGCATCAAAATTAACAATTACTTCATCTAAATTATCAGTATAACATCATAAATCAACATGATATTTATCAGCTAATTTAAATAATAATTGTAAATGTTCATTATTAATAGTTTGGGTATGCACAATTTTTTGGTTAGCAATATCATAAATACAAGCCCCATTAAAACCAATAAAATACTCATTATATTGGTCCATTTTAACTTTATATGCTTCTGGTAAGGAGATAATAACTGGTCGACCAGTTGCAAAAATTACTTTAACTCCTTTTTCTTGCGCACTAATAATTGGTTGGATATTACCTTCAACAACTCCTTTTTGAAATACACAAGCTGTCCCATCCATATCTAACGCTATTAATTTAATATTTGACATTATTTTTCTCACTTTCTAATTAACTTACTACCTATAAATAATACTATTTAATTAATAATTTGTATTGACCATTATTATCTACAAAATTTAAAATCCCTTTGTCTCTTAATATTTGTAGAGTTTTTCTAATTGATTCTTGAATAGTATGCGAATTGGGAAATATTTCTTTAAGTGTTTCTTCATATTTATAAATTTCTTGTAATGAAAAAATATCTCTTTTTATTTCAAATATTATTTTTAGTATCTCCTTATTTCAACCTCGAAATTGTTTTAAAATATATTCTTTATTATCAACTAATAAAATATTGTCACCTTGATTATCATTAATTACTAAATTATTTTTTAAATTAACATATTTTTTCATATTATTAATATTTTCGTAATCCAAATTTATTAATTTTTTCTCATTGTAGTCTAAATCATTTAATATTTCTTTTATTTTCTTATCATCATCTCATATAAAAGTTCCATATTCAAAATTTTTGTTAAATCCATTAAAAGTAAGATTTGATGAAGTAATAAGAGCAGAAGATTCATCAAATATATAAATTTTAGCGTGTAAATTTTCCAAAGCTAAAATATTAATATTATTTTTAATAAGTAATTCTATAGCTTCTAAATCTGAACTTTTATTAATAAAATTTGGCAAATTTCATGATGTAATTATTTTTAATTGAACATTTTTTTGTTTATTATTTAATATTTCAGAAACAATTTGTTTTTTAACATATGGAGAATAAATTATTATACTTTTTTCACATTTTCTAATATATCCCAAAAATAATTCTAAGGACGGATTTTTTATAAATTTGATCATAAAGTTTGCCTTTCGTGCATAATTATTTTAAAAATATTTATTAAATATTTTTATTCATATATAATAATTCTACTATATGGTAATTAAAAATGAAGAAATAATTTTATTATAAATAAAAATACTTTCTTAATTTAAAATATAAAAATAAAGTCAAACTTTTACATAAAAAGCAAATATTAACTTAAGTATTTTCTAAATTCAACAATTTACTTCTTATATTTTTTTATTTTAGTATTTTTATAAAATTATCGATATTTATAGATTCAATATTTGTTAAATCTATATCATATTCTATATATTTAATTTTATCTTCATCAACATTTACATATGTATTTATATTTTGCGCAGAATAAATGTTTATTTTATAATTTTCAATATTAATTTTAAAATTATTTATTAAATTAGAACTTAAAGAAAGCATTTTAATTTTATTTATTAATTTAAGAACATTATCATTTTCAGTAGTAATTTTATCAATTAATTCTATTATACTAATTCCTGAAATTAAATCTTCTACAAAATTAAAAGTTATTAAAAAAGTATTATTTTTATTATAAGTTAATTGCTTATCATGAATTCTGAAAATATTACCTTTAGTGAGCGTAGCTTTTATTTCTAAATACTTTGATATGTCTGTCACATAAAAATCAAATAGATCATTTTCTTTATTATGAAAATATTTTGAGATATTAATTCCTTTTTCATTTAATAAATATATAAAAAATAATTCACCAAAATATCCTAAGAGTTGGTTTTTATTTATAATATTTCCATACTGAAATCATTTTGTTAAATCTGAAATTATTGAATATAAACTTTTGTGGCTATCATTATAATATGCATATTCTTCAAGAATAATGTTAAATAAATGTTCAGATTCTTCTTCTGACAAATCTGTGTTTAATTTAATTATTTCAAATTTATTTTCAATATATTCTTCATCAGTAAAAAGAATTTTACCACTTATATTGCTTTCATATTTTCAAGAATCATATAACTTTTCAGTTACATCATCAAAATTTGATTTTTTAGCAATAATTTTTATATCTCCAATTGTAAACAAAAATAAATTAAATTCTACATTAACTTTAGTATTCATTTTTCTATTCCTTATCTGTTAACTTTATTGTTTTATATGTTTTTGCATAATCTTTAATTTTTTCAATAATATTTATTGAATTTTCAATAACATATTCTGAAAGTATATTATTATATAGATTATAATTAACAAAATATGCTTCTTCATAATTTTTATATACTTGTTGTGTCATAAAAATTTTCATAAATTTATAAAAATTGTTGTCTTTTCGATATCCAAATCATCTTGCTCTTTGTAAAAGAGTATCAATAGGTTGTTTTTGCTGTCTTGATAAAGTTATTACTTCTACTAATAAATTAGGAAAAGTGTAACCTCTTGATATTAATGTCGAACCTATAATAATTTGCAAATTGCTTTCTTTAATTTTATTTTCATAATTTTGATTCCAAATATCTATATTTTCAAACATGTCTGCTAAATTTTTTTTTGCAATATCATATAGCTCTTGAATATTACAATTTATGACAAGTGTTTTTAAAAAAGCACCATCTTCAATAACTTCATCAATTATTGTTTTAAAAATTTTAATATTCATAATTTTATTAAGATGATTAATCAAATTAGTTACAGAACTTTTTATAGATTCTTGCCCACTATTTTTGCTATCACAATTAATTAACATTTGAAAATTATTAAATTTATATTTAATATATTTTAATATTGATGATACTACCAAAAAATATTTAACTGCAGATTGAATATCCTTTTTTTCTATTATTTTATAACAATAACTATTTTTTTTAAAAAAATCTATTCCTGTATAATTTTCACTTGATTCTAATTTTAATATTTTTCTTGGTCAAAGAAAATTATTATGTTTTGCAATAATATTTGCATACGGAGTGGCAGTTATACCTAAATACTTTCCAGAAGACTTAATTAAAATATTATTAATTAATTCATAAATTTTAGTTCATTTTAAAATATAATTTCTTTTAAAATATTTATGGTTACTTTCATTATTAATATTCGGACTCTTTTTATATTTTCCAACAGTAGCATAATCGCATTCATCATCAATTAATAAAATTTTTTTATTTTTTAATAAATCCTCACTAAATTCTATTTCTCTATAAATCTTTTCTAAATTATCATCTTCTTTTAAAGATAAAATTATAACTCTCTCATTATTTTTCATATGATTAGAAAATTCTATTTCTGAATGAGAAGTCTCTAATTTAAAATATGATTTCCTATTTTCAAAAGTATTATACATTCTTGCTTTAAACTGCTCTAATAAATTATTATTAGTTCCACCTAACAAAATAATAAGATCATAATTTAGATCCATAGCTTGGCAAACCGCACCAATTATATTATTTGTTTTTCCAGATTGTACTTCACCTACAATAATTGCAGACTCGTGTTTATAATCTTTGAGTTCAACGTTTATCCTATTAAGATTATTCTGTAATTGAGAAAAATATTTTCTATCATATTTATTATTATTAATATCTTCAATAATTTTATTATAAAAATTATTTATAAAATAATTATTTAATCCTACATCTAAATTATATATTGTTTTATTATCAATAAAACCTTGAATTTCTTTAATTTTTTTAGTCATCTTCTTCTTCCTCTAAATTATATTTTCGAATAAATATTATGTTTGCCAAACGATCAATCAAAAAACTTTTATTATAGTTATTTACTATATCAATTAAATTATTATATGTATTTGAAAGAGTTTTAAGAGTATTGTTTTCTTTACCCTCAATAAAAATTGAAAAAATTAATAATACAAACGCCAATTTATGGAGAGCAATAATCATTTCATCAATAATATTTTCTTTTGAATCTAAAAGTCTAAATATTCTTTCTCAAATAGTATGCTGAATATTTAATCTAATTATATAATCAATATCAGGCTCTTCTGACGATTCATAAGTAAAAAAATCAATATCTTCATTTGGTTTAGTTATATTAATTAGCATAATAGTCATTTCTTTTACATTGTTAAATTGAACATCATAAATAAAAAATTCTGCATCATTAGTAGTGTTTAAAAATTCGTTATAAATTTTGTCTGTTTTTGGTCTATAAACAAAATTAGTATCATTTGAAAAAACTTTTGCTAAATTTTCTTCTGTATTTTTCCCTAAAGAAATCTTTCATTTTTTATTTTTAGAAATAAAATTGATCCACTCTTTAACATATAATTTTACTGATTCTTTTCATTCAATTAAAAAATTGTTAAAATTTTCTTCAGCCTTTTCAGATATTCAGTCAAAACCCTTCTTATTATCTTCTAAAAAGACCAACTCGTGTTTAACAGCTTCATCAAAATTAAATTCTCCAACAATACGAATATCAATTTGGCCAGAACTACCATACTCGGTTTTTAATGTTGCCACATAATTTTGTGAAGAATGCTTGTCTGCAAAATCATTGGGTCCATATCATAAAGCCCTATTCATTTCAAATATAGAAATTCCTTGCTCTTTAATAAAACTGCTGCTTTCACTATTATTTATTCCTACTCACCCATCAACAAATACTCCCTCACGTAATTTGACTTTTTGATGTCACTTAAGTTCTTCTCCTTTTTTAAAAGAATCCAAAAATTTTGCTTTAATTTCTTCTTGAAATTTAGTACTTATTGTTTTATTAATGGGTATATTCTTAATTGCACTAATAAATTGATTTTCTTTTTCTTCTTTTGGTTTAGTAGCAGTAACAAAATCTTCATAATTTTTATCTCAAAAATATTTTAAATTTTCACATGTTATTGAAAATGATGAAATTAAATCTCATTTTTTCCCATTAGAACTAATAAATATTTTTAATCCCTCTTTAATATAATGCGAATATTTTCAACCTAATGACTTTAAAATTTCTTCATATTTTTTTGAAGTTCAATTATATTTTTTAGTACCATGTATTTTAGAAATAATAATTTCTGTCCCATTTTCTAAAATATCGTTAGTTCTCAATAATTTTATTTGATGATTAGAATTTTGAACAGTATAATCAACTCTTCCTTCATCATTGTTATCAGCCATATCAATGTCAAAAATTCACTCTACTGATTCTTTAGAATCAAATGATTTAGAAAAAAACTCTATTTTATTACCAGCTCAAAATGATGCATTTTTCAAACCAACACCATGATGATTCAAATTAGTATTATTCTTTAAATTTATTTTATCTTCTTTACCATGTTTTATGGCATAAGACATTTCCTCTTTTGTAAGACCATACGCATTATCTATAATATGTAGTTCTCGTTTTTCTCCATGACCAATTATGCATATATTTATTTCTAAGCCCTTTACTTTCATATTAGGATTTTCTTTTTTGTTACCAATTCAACTAGAAATTGAATTATCAATATATTCTCCTAACATAACATAATCTTTAGTATTCTTTTGCCTTGCAGATAATAAATCTATAGTTTTTTTATATTCATATTTATCTTCTATTGTTTTCATTTATATAATCTCCAAACTCTCACTTAGTTTTAGTCAAAATAATAATTCGTATAATTTTGTCTCATTATAAGTTTTAAATTTTGCCTTGAATCTTTTATGTTCTAATTCAATAACACCTGCATCACCGTATTTTTTTAATAAATTTAATATAATATCTTTGTTTAAAATGCCATCAGTATTGTAACTAATAAATATATATTTAAAATTTGCATTTTTAATAATAGTTTCTAAAGAATTCAATACCTCATGTTTTTTATTAAATGTAGACTTAAAAACATCCTTTCTAATTCCAGTAATTGAATTCTCATTTATCTGAGGAAAATCATATTTTACTAAAGTTTCATATAAGTGATAATTTGTTGAGTATTGCCTTGAATTATAAGGAGGATCTAAATATAAAATATCACCTTTAATTTTTTTAATTAACTTTAATGAATCCTCATTATAAATTACATTTTTTGCCAACTTATTTTTAGAATTGACTCCATCAATTAATTTTATATTAATTCTTTTTTTAGCACTTTCTTTAAAAGATTTCAAAAAAGCTTCATGTACAGCAACAACATTGCTAACTTTATTCATGGCTTGTAATAAACAATTTAATAAATAAAACTTCTCAATTTCATTAATTATAGAATTTAAATAAAATTTTTCAATCAAAAACCTTGCTCCATCAATAATTTTTGCATTCTCTTCTGTAAAATAAAGCCTTTTAGATAAACTAGCATCTGAATAATTTTTATAAAAAAAACCTTTTTTTGAAAAATTATTTAATTTTTTTTCAATAAGATTTTGCATTTTTAAAAGATCTACATCCTTTTCAAAATTCATTTTATTTAAAATTACTTTGCTATACTCTTGAACATCATTTGATATAACATTCCATCCTTCCTTATAAAATTTAAATGATACATTCCCCATACCAGCAAATAAATCACAAAATATTTTATTATTTTTACATTTTAATTTTTCATCAATAATTAAATTAATATTATCAAATAAAAAATCTAATAAGCCTAACTTTGAACCAATATAGTTCACTCCCAATCACCTTTACTATTTCTATTTGTTTTATAATATTACCTATTAATTATTTTAACAAATAAAGACATGTTAAATTAATAAAATATCTTATTTATTTTTAAACTTACTTTTAATATTACCTTATTTTAAACATTTTTAATGAATAATGACACTAAAATTAAAAATAATATCCCTAAATAGATAAAATTTATAACATTAGATTAAATTATTTAGGTAATAAAAAAACAATTTAGATTTTAAAATTTATATACTAAGTAATTGTATTGTTCTTAAAACATTTAATAATTCTAGTAAAATTAAATTTTACAGTTATGGTTTAATAATTTATTTTTGTTAATTCATTAACTAAACCTAAATCTCATTGATATTCCCCATTCATAATATTTTTTCCTAACATTAAAAAAATTTACCTATTCAAATATATTATTACATAATTTTTATTAATTTAAAGTAGTTTTCTTAATAAAATGACAAGATATTACATTAAATAACAGTTATTATCTACAATAAGTTTTTATGCCGTAAAAGCTATACTCCTCATATTATTTTAAACTTCACATATTTTATTACTAACAAAGATTCCGGTTTAAAGTTCCTTGCTAATCATTGTAACAACGAGAGTTTTCCTAACGGGGATTTATCTAGTTGCCTACCATTATATTGCTCGCCAATCTTTTATCTTGGTACTAAATGATTAATGGAAAATTAAGAGCCTATTATTCAGAGAAATTAAAAGGATTCTTTATTTTAAAATTAAATAAAGAATTCTTATTTTTATAATCTTTTTAAATTAATGAAATAGGATTATTTAGATGAGAACTAATTTAAATATCATTTCTAAAAAACCTTAAATCTATTTTTAGTTCATAATTTATAATACACTAATAAGTTACTACTTTTGTTATTTTTTTAACTAACAAAATATTTAAACCAAAAATACTGATAATTTTTAATTAACGAGCAAATTCTTTTGCGATTTTTTTTCGGCAAGTGATAGACTAAGTAGTTCATCAACATTAAAACTGTCTTGATCGTTTGAACTTGTTTGTTCTGACTCTATACAAGCAGGTTCAAGGCTAAAATATTTTTCGAAATAAGCATTCATATCATTTGTAGAATTAATAATGTCCACTATTTTTGGATCTTTTTCTTCTAAATAAGGATCTAATTTTTCAGTAATTATATTATATGCTTTTTCAAGAATATTATTTTTTTCAAAATTTAAATCAAGTAATTTTTTCAACATTTTAATTTCACTAATATCTATAATCTGAGGGTTTCCATCAACATTGTATTGTGGTTTAATAAATTTGTTTTCAACGATTTCAATATTTCATAAATAAAAATAAGTCTCAAATTTAGTCGACATTTGTTTAGTAAGCGCATCAAGGTGTCCCTTATCTTTGGAAGTACCACTTCAAATTAATGATTGGTTACTATATTCTTCCAAAAGAATGGCTGGTCTTCCGTCCTTATCAATGCACTGCCCATTAATATCTTTCCGATTTTCTCTCCTTACAGCTACAATTTTAAAATAATTCGGAAGTGGTAAATTATCTTGTTTATAAGAAGCTTCTTCTGGTACTAGCTTTTTAAAAGATACTTTAACCCCATTTTCTAAAAATTCATCATCAGGCTGCATTAATTCATCTATATAGTCTTAATTAACAAAATTAAAAGTATTATTTTATTTTAAAATTAAAATAAAATAATACTTATTGTTTTATAATCTTCTTAAATTAATCTTTAAATGCTAAGACATATCCAATACAACTTGGAACAAAAATAATTCCTGAAAATAGCATTGGTAAGATCATTACTGAACGTAATGTTGTTCCTGAAACACTTAAGTCTGGGTTTTTTGTTCATGATACATAATAAGCTGATAGACCCATTACTACTGCACCAATTGCTAATGCTCCTAAGGCATTAATTCCAACTCACATATTTCCTTTTAAGAAAATTAAATTAGTAATTAACATTAAGATTCCACAACCAGCAGCAATCCCCATTAGAACAGCAACTCCGGTGTAGGCATCTGTTACATTATCAAAGTTATAGTTTCCAATTGGTGGAACAATATCATTTTTAATATATAACTGAGCAAATAAAATTATTGAAATAATTCCAGCTGCTAAAATAATCGAACTAAAAATTAATTGAATTAGTTTTTTCATATCTTTTTTTCTCAACTTTCTAATTATGAATAAATGACCTATAGTTCAATATATGAACTATCTTAATTATAAGTTAGTTATTTTAAAGTTGCAAATTAATCTCTTTTAATTAGATTAGCTAAAAAACCAAATAGTATCAATATTTATTTATAATTATCAAAAATTATTTTATTACAATTTTCAAAAAAGTTTATAGGGGCTTTTATTCATCAAAAAAAAGGATTTCTTTATTTAAACAATAAATAAAGAAATACTCATTCTTAATATTCTTATTAATAATCTTCTTTAAAAGCTAAGACATATCCAATACAACAAGGAACAAAAACAAGACCTGTAAATAGCATTGGTAAAATCATTACTGAACGTAATGTTGTTCCTGAAACACTTAAGTCTGGGTTTTTTGTTCATGATACATAATAAGCTGATAATCCCATGATTACTGCACCAATTACTAAAGCACCAATTGAGTTAATTCCAACTCACATATTTCCTTTAATAAAAACTAAATTGGTGATTAGCATTAAAAGACCACAACCGGTAACTATTCCCATCAGCACGGCGACTCCAGTATAAGCATCGGTAACATTATTAAAATTATAATTTCCAGTTGGAGGTACAATATCATTTTTAATATACAATTGAGCAAATAAAATTATTGAAATAATTCCAGCTGCTAAAATAATCGAACTAAAAATTAATTGAATTAGTTTTTTCATATCTTTTTTTCTCAACTTTCTAATATTAATAAATGACCTATAGTTCATTCTATGAACTACCTACATTATAGTTCAAGGCGTTTAAACTTACAAGTTTTTTCTATATTTTTATTATTTTATAACATTTATTTCTTAATATTTTATTTAATAATAGTTCGATTTCAAATATCACTAAGTACATTTATTCATTATTAATAAAAGCTTTATAATTAAAATTAGTATTTTTTAGATGTATAGAAAAGTTAATCTAAATATTGAAAAGACTGGGGAGGAGTTGAAATACCGAATTCTTTTAATTCTTTAGGTACAACATATTTATTAACATTTTTTAATTTATAAGCAATGGCTAGTTCTTTATTATCGTAATATTCAAAGAAAAATTCAATTGCAATGCCAGAAGATTTTTTGGTTTTATTTCATACGACTTCTGGTTTATCAATAATAATCTCTTCAATTTCAGCTTCGGCAACTACTTTTGAAATTGGAGATGTAGAATATATGATCATTTTAGTGGGTTTATGCTTAGTGATAACTTTACGAAATTCATATTCTTTTTCTCCGGATAAAATTTTTTCAACAAATTCTGGATGAATTGATAATAAAATAGCTTTCGACATTCTATATCCTCCCCTCCACTTTTTATCAAATATTAATCATTATATAACTTATTTAATATGATTTTTAATGTAATTAGTCAAATTTTCCAGCGCTTTTTTGCTTACTTTTTTCTGCAAAGCATTACCAAATAATTTACCTGGCATTCCTAACGCTTGGCTAGCTCATTTTTTAAAATTAAAACTATCATTGTGTTTAATGATCTTATCATTTTTAATTTCCATATTACTTGTAACAATGTTGATAACTTGTCGTCTTTTAGGTCCAAATAAATATGATGCTGTTCATACCACATATACATCATCATTTTCTTCTTTTAATTCATATTTAACTTTCATTTTGTTATTTTCTTTATTTGAAATTAAAGATTCTCACATGGCAGTTACATATTCATAATTTAAGTCAGTAAAAATTTCGTCATTAAAAACAACATTTCTATCATATAAATCATTCATCGTTTTTCAGTCAGCATTAGCAAATGCAGTATAGAATTTATTCATTATTTCTTGTTTAGTCATCTTGGGCATCCTTTTCTGATTTTGATTAAATTAATTGGCGGGTAGTTTAATAAAAATATTTTTTTTCAAACTGTTGAGTTAATTATTCCATAATTTTCTCTAAAATACTATTCCTTCCAATAAAATTTGTATTTGTTGAAAATGATTTATCAAAATTATTTATCTATTAAATATTCTATAAAATATTTAATTACTTCTTCCATATTTAATTGTTTTGGTTTTAACTTTCCACTTTGATTAAAATTCATAAACTTATTTTTATATCATTCTAATAAATGTTGGTATTTTTCTTTGGTAAAATCATGAAGGTTAACCTCTGATTCTTTTAAGAATTTTAAACTTATTTCATACCAAGTCAAAGTTGTGTTATAAGGTAAAAACTCTTTTAAATCTCATTGGACACAGCATTCTAAAATTAAAAAGAAATCAGTTTTTACTACTTGAAAACTATTATTTTCAGCATAAAAAGTATGAAAAGTGTTAACATAATGACCCCGGTTGCGCATTTCAATAACTCAGTGATGCATTAATAAATTAAAATAGTTTCTCTTTAAATCTAAAAATGGTTGCATTGCTTTATTATGCGGGTTTACATTCAAACAATAATCATGCATTCCAAATTCTTTTCTTAAGGCAGTTAAGGAAAGATCAGGAGCATATTGATATAGTTCATGAGGAATAATGCGCATATTAATAAGTCCTTTCTATCAATAATGTTAATTAAATTATGATCAAAAATAGTTTTTCAAATTAAAAAGTTATCCTTTTAATTATAATCAATTTATTTTAATTTAGGTAAAAATAATGATAATAAAGATAACTTTTATTAGGAATGTTATTAATTAGTTAGCTTTCCATGAGATTAATTTGTTCTTGAATACTACTGTGATTAATTTTTTGAATTAAAATCCCATAGGCAATACCATAAATAATGCCAATTAATACAAAAGTAATTGGAATTAAGATTCAAGGTAAGTTTAACGGTATTACAATGTTTGCCACATCTAAACTAGTCATTACAATTGCTTTAATTATAAACCAGGTTCCAAAAACGCCAATTAACCAAGCTATGAACACAAATGGGGTAAAGATTCCTAAGGTCATACTATTAATCTCTCGTTTCCGATAACCCATTGTTTTTAATACAGCAATAAATTTTAGATAGGTTGTTAAAAATGCTTCAGTAATGATAAAGACAACAATAACTGCGGCAATAATCATTAGGCAAACAAATAAGGTCGATAAAATAATGGAAATATTAGCTAATTTAATAATGATGTCTTTTTTGATTCCAATATAATCACTAAGGCTACTATTAACCGCGGTGGTAAATTTTCCAGTAAAGAAATTGCTTAATAAGAAATCACCATTGGGACTCACAACATTATAAACTGTTGTTTGGGTATATGGTTCATAATCTTTACTATACTGCCCATTAAACCATGCTTTAGTATTAGTTTGCTGGTCATTCACTAAATTATAACCCATAATTTGGTTGGCATAGGTTTGGTCTAAGAAGATGCGAGGACGATCATATGATTCTTGAACTCCCACGATTTGGTAATGCACTTCTTTGCGGACATTATTAACTTTTAAAAATGGATTTGTAGTATGTAAAATATCGCTACTCATTGCCACATGGTATCAATTATTAGGAAAAGTTTGGAAAGATGATAACGGGTCATTAATAATATAATCATAATCAGTATTATATGGTTTAATCACATAATACTCTTTTAAGCCGTTCCCATCATCATAATTTACTTTATCGACTACCTTTTGTTGAGGATTTGTCGGATTAGTTTCAAATAATTTTGGTAAACTAACACCAGATGTATCACTAGTTAAATTCATATTCCAGTCACTAGCATCTACTTCCGAAGTGGGAATTAATAGTTCAACATTAGATAATTGATAATACGGCCTAATTTTGTTATCTTCTTGATAACCAAATTGAACTGGAAAGGAATTACTATCATTATTAATAGTCAATTTTGATAAATCAAGGTTTTCTTTTTGTAAATCAATTAGATTACTTGTATCATGGAAATCTCCACTCGCATTATAGAATCAGTAGGAACTACTACTATTATTTTCGCTGCCAATGGTTTGATAACTTTTTGTGCGGGAATTATAAAATTGCAAAGTTGGAACTTCAACAGTTGTTGTAATTTGATCATCTGGTTGTCAACCATATTTTTTTTGGGCAATACTATTGACCACCACCGGAATTGTTGGAGGTAAACTATTACGATCATTGTTAAATAAATCATTACGTAATTTATTTTTCATTAAAATTGTTTTATTATCGGCACTAATACCATAAGTATCAACACTAAAGTTATTAAACTGCGAACGGTATCTTGTAAATAAATCATCTTGGGTTACTTGATAAGCCTGGGTTCCAAAGATAAAGGCAAATTCACGTTGACGTTCTTCATTCCCATTTCAAATTTGTTTAATGTCCGGGGGCAAAATACTTTCGGTTGCCACCGAAAAACAATAGCGCCAACTTTCATATGGTTTTGTATTATCAAAGGGAATTGGTTCTTTCCCGAAAGCAGTTGGGACAACTGTACATAATAACGTGGAAATCGTGTAATTTAAATCATCATCTAAGTAATGGTCGGATAATGCTTTAAAAATTCCTAATGATAAAGCTGCACCCCGGGCTGTTGCAAAATTATATAAAACTGCATTTCGTAAATCATCTTCATAATATTTAATGGCCGCCGGAGGCAAGTTTCAAATATCTAATCAATATTTTTTAGCACTTCCAATCGGGACAATATTACCATTTTCATCTAATGTATTCCCATCTTTATCATATAAATATTCTTTAATATAGTTAGGAAAAACACTATTATTCCGAATTGGGTAAGTTGGGTCGGCACTCTCAGCACTATCAGGACCTGTTCAATTATATAATTGGTAACGCGTTAGAGGATTATTCCCAATAATCCCGTTGTAATTAGTTTCATTATTATAATCAAGATTTTTATAATAATCTTGACTTACTTGTTTTAAAGAAGTTGGAATAATAATAGCGCCGGTTAACCCAATCGTTGCTAGTAATAGAACAATAAATAATAACCCAATGTTTTTTAATGAGACACTTAATAAAATTACTTTAAACCGATTAGTAAATTTTTTAAAATGAATACGTTTTAGTAAATGAGTCAACTTATTCTCAGAATTTAAATTACTATTTGGTTGGATTAATTTTAATGGGTTATCTTTTAACTGGATGATCCCCATCAACAAAATAATAAAAATTGTTAATCCCAGGGCAATAATAATATTGTATAAAAATGATCACCCACTAATAGTAAAATTAACTGGTAAAATAAAGAACTTATTAAAAACATTCATAATTGGAATTTGCATTACTAGTCCTAATCCTCATCCCACTAGACCACCAATCAGAGAAATTATTATTCCATATGAAAGATAAGATGTGGCAATTTGATAAATACTAAATCCATTTGCTTTTAAAATTCCGTTTTCAACTCTCCTTTTGTTAATAATTTTTTTCATAATAAAAACCAAGGATAACACTAAAATTGCATAAAAGAAAATTATTAACCCATAATTTATTAACTGGTAAATATTGATGACTGTCCCCAACATCGTGTTCCGATTAGTAATGGCTGCTGTTTCGTGGTTACTTTTAATTTGGGCATAATTATTTTGGTTTAAATGTAAAAAATCATCATTTAAATAATATTTAAAATTTTGTAAATCAGTTTGTTTATCAACCCCATACGATTGTAAAAAAGCGGTTGAGTTTTCTTTAATACTATCCCCAATAAAATATTTGGTTAAAGTTTGACTATAAGCAACCGGATTTAAATAAATGATTGCTTCGGTTTGCTGATTAGGGATGGTATCAGTATCATAAATGGTTGGATAAATATTGCCAACATCCCCACCAATAGCACCAACATATAATGAACGAGTTTGGTCATCTCCAAGACTAATAGCATCCCCGACTTTAACATTATAAAGCCGTTGGTAACTTGGTGAAACAACAACATAAACATTATTACCTGGTTGGTTTCAAGTGGGATCGCGTTGATAGGTTTCAAATAATCGCATTTGATTATTAGCAAATAAATCTTCCCAGTTAATAATTTTATATTTTAAATTCTTTTGATAATCCCACGCGTAATACTCATGGCGATTGAAAATGTTAAAGTTATTCACATCCCCTAAAATTTGGCTATAGGTATTAAATAAATCAATAATCCGAAAGAACTTTGCTGACGAATCATAAGCATATAAATTTCCCACTTGGTAACTAGCAAAATTACGAGGATTACTTAAGCTATCCAAACTAGTTCCAAGCTCAGATTCAAAAAGATAACTATATGTTTGATTATTATTTGTACGATTATTATCATACACCAGTAACCCTAACATCCCGCCCATTTTATTAGTAAATAAATAATTAGGATCACCTTGCTTATTACTTGGAATTTGATTATTTGTTTTATCTAAATAAATTTGCTGACTTCATTTGGTCCCGTTATCATCATTTAGATAATTAACAATTTGGTTGAGATCAGTCGTACTGTTAGTTTTGGCATAAATCTGCATTAACTGTAAAATATTGAACGAAGTAGGTGCTTGTTGTAAGATTTTAAAATAATTATCTAAATCCGTTTGATATTTTTGTTTTAAATTATCATAAGTTGCTATGCTAATTTTATTAACTAATTTACCAACTAACGAATTTTGAAAGTGTTTACTTGTTAGGTTAATATTATTTAAACTATAAATATTAACCATTGAATAACCAGGCGCAAAAGATACTGTATAATTACCATCAGTACTAATTGTAAAATATTCAGCTTTTAAAGCTTGGAGCACATCATCTGGCTGCGCACCAATTGAAATTGTTGGCAAACTGTATTCTAAGCGATAACTTTGGTCCGGATTCTTTTTATAGACTTCAATTTTTTCATCTGTAAAAGAACTCCAGGGCGTAATACTCTGGGTATTTTGATAATTAACTAGTGAATTATAACGAAAAGAATAATCATAATTAAATTCACCATTACCCATATAGTTATATGCTGAATTTAACCGTTGATTAATGGTATAGGAAGAAACAAATAAAATTAAAGATAATGCTACTAAAATAATTAATATTATCAGTTGAATTTTATCTTTTAAACTACTTTTTAATGCCTGCTTAATTAATAACAGCATCTTGTACCTTAACAACAAAAAAATTATTAGTTATCACTAACTAGTAAGTTTTTTAAAATTTTAATAGTAACCTTTATTATTAATTGTTCAAATAAAGTTTCCCATTTTGGCAACTGCTCCCTCCGGAGTAATGTCAAAAGAAACAGTATAAGTATTTTTAACAGGATTAAAAGTAGTTCCTAACCCATCATGATTTTTTCAATCTTCTAATGAGTAATTAGGATTATTAGCGTCACCCGTTGGTGCCACCCCTTTTAAGTTACCAGAATTATCAGAAGTTAATTGAATATTTAATGAGGTTGAATGGTATTTATCTAAATTTTGTTGGTTATTAACCATACTATCTCCCAGACCATTATAAGTCATCGTATAAGTTAAGGTTGACCAACCTCCGCCAGTATCAACGCGTTGCACCAAATTCGGATCAATATCTCAGATATCATCTCGGTATAAATAATCAAAATAATTATTTGTTAAATCACTTGTTGCTTGGTTAGTTCATTTTGTAAATAAACTATCTGAACTTTTAAACATTGCTTTTAAGAATTCATACATTCCCCCACTCGTATTTCATTTAGCCATATATGACATCATTGACCCAGGTGCAACTTGATAAGCACCCGTCGCATCTTTTGTCATCCCCAGTTTCATTAATACTCAATCATGGTAAGAAATCATCTTTCCAGTTCCATCATCAACCGCCTTGACTGTACCATTTTTAGGGTCAGTAAAATCATGTAAATTATAATTTACTTCATCACTAAATCCCGCAATCGCTTTTAGTGCTGCAACATTTGCTTTTTGTTCAGCTGATTGTTCAGTTCCATCATTTGCTGATGAACCAAACATTGCTCCAAAATCAGCAAAAGCACCTAAGAAAGTAAGGACTAGAATTTGATTATATTTAAAAGCATTAACCATCATAATTAAAATATCTCATAAACTCCCTTGTACTTGGGCATTACGTAATTGGTCAATTTTGGCCATCAAGTTTTTATAAGCCGCTGTTGATAAAACTTCATTTAATTTTTGTTGGTCAACATTTGGTGAGGCTTTGATTGCTAAATTGAAAGTATCATATAACTCCACAAACTTAGCATAGACATTAATTCCCCCGCTTAAACTAGCTAACTTATCCATTGAAATTGGCGCAAATAACCCTGCATTGGCAATTTTATTTGGTAGCGCATCAAATTCTTGCAGAACTTCAAATAGTGATTTTCCAATCGTAGGATCTAATACTTTTGTATAGTTTTCTCCTAATAATGAACTATCCGCTAATTGTCCAAACACATCATTATCCGTTTTCGTTCCAAACAAGGCAGTTACCGCCGTGTTTAAATGTTGAAAAATAAATTTTCGTAATTTATCATCTTGGCCACCTAAAAAAGTATCTTGACGAACAAATGGTAGAACTTTTGATATACTTGCTAACCCCGTAATTGCATTTGTTTGACTCATCATACTAAATCCTTGCCCTAAAAAATTAACAGTATTTAGTGCATACATATTTGTAGCATTTTTTGTTACATTATACACATTAAAGTTATTGGCGTTTCCAAAAACAGTTCCATCATCAGTAACATAACCATTACCCTTAACTTTATCATTTAATAATAGCAGCTGGTATAAACGTGAAGAATCAATCACATTATCATTGGCCCCAGCACTAGCATATCCCCCCCGGAATTTGGTCTTTTAAATCAGCATGGAACAAGTAATTTGATAAGGCTCCCGTATCTGAATAAGCTCAACTAACTGGATTGTTTCGTGCTAAGATATTAACTAAATTATCTACCGTATACGCACGGTTTTTACGATGAAAATTAGCTTTGGCTTGGGTTAAGTCAACCACAGCCCCTGTTTTAGTGGTAAATTTATCTTTTGTTGAATTAACAAATCAGTTTAGCATATCCTGGGCATAAACATTTAAATTCTCATGGCGAGAAGAAATTAATAATTTTGAAATTGCTAATGAATTTTTAACTAGCTCTTCATTTGTTTTATTAGCAATTTGGTCAAGTTCATAGTCAAAATATGAAACATTTGTTTTCCCATTGTTTGTTTTATGGCAAGCAACAACACTAACAGTTGATGAACCAACTAATGTCACTACTCCTAAAATACCTAATAATTTTCGCATATTTTTTTAAATCTCCCTCATTGTTATATCTTTCTTTCCAAAGATAAAATAATTAAAACAAAAAAAAAAAAAAAAGCAATTTTAACAAATATTGACATTTAGAAAATTCATAAAAGTGCTTATTATTTAACTTTCAATGGGCGAGCAAAAAAGTAAAATTATCTCAAAATTAGAAAATAAATTACGATTTTTTAAATATTTTCTCTAAAAATAATTGCAAAAATTCTTTCCCGCTATATAATGAAATTAGGATAAGATTTTACTTGATTATTTTAAAAATAAACAATAATAAATAATTTTTTAATTTGTGAAAGAAGGATAATAACTATGAAAACTCTATTAACATTCCTAGGGAGCAGTATCATTGGGGCAACAAGTGTTGCTAGTGGTACTGTCCAAATTCATGAAAATAATATTACAACAAATAATGTAACTAACGGAGTATACTCTTTTGATGTAAGTGACAGAGATGACTATATTTTTGGTTGGCATTGACAAGATAGTAGTACTTTTAATAACAATAGTGCTAACATCAACTATCATTGAGGAAGTAAAACATACCATGGTGGTTTAGACTATACCACAGTTGATATGACAAATGCGCCCGTTTCAGAACAATGAGAACAATATAAAACTGTTTATCTTTTCTCACGCGATGTGTTCATTGGTTTAGCCGAAGTAAGAATGTTTATTACAATGGATTACCACAAAGGATATGATGGTAAATATAATATTAGATATCATGCTTTAAATTCAAAAACTGATTGATCTGGTTCATATGCTCATTTTTGAGGAAGTTTATAATATTTTAATAATCTATTTTTAAATGTAATTTGAGTAAAATTTTATCTCGAAACTAAATGCGATGCTACTTTAGTTTAAAAAAGAATTACTATATTAGTAATTCTTTTTAGCGTTCATCTTTAATTTTATTTAAAACAGCGAATTTAATTTCCTCATAAACATTGGGGTTATTGATAAAATACTCTTTAACTTTTTCACGACCCTGACCCAGTTTATTTTGTTGGTAAGAATACCAAACTCCGGCCTTATCAATAATATTATAATTAACAGCTAAATCAATTAGTTCTGTATACTTATCAATTCCTTCGTTATAATTGATATCAATACTTGCTACTTTAAAAGGCGGGGCCACTTTATTTTTAACAACTTTAATCTTAACTTTATTGGCAATGGCTACTCCTGAATTAGTTAAAGTTTCAGCCCGGCGAACTTCTAACCGCACCGAAGAATAAAAGCGTAAGGCGCGACCCCCCGCCGTTGTTTCGGGATTACCAAACATTACCCCGACTTTTTCACGAATTTGGTTAATAAAAATAACAATACAATTAGTTTTTGAAATAACGCCGTTTAATTTTCGTAAGGCTTTACTCATTAGTCGCGCTTGGGCGCCGACTGTTACATCACTCATTTCTCCTTCTAACTCCACTTTGGGAACTAATGCCGCTACTGAGTCAATAACCACAATGTCAATTACCGTTGATTTAACTAAGGTTTCCAAAATATCTAAGGCTTGTTCACCAGAATCGGGTTGGGCAATAATTAATTCATCAATATTAACCCCTAACCGTTTTGCATAACTAGGATCTAAGGCATGCTCAGCATCAATAAAAGCTGCTTTCCCATTTAATTTTTGGACCTCAGCAATTGCATGCAAAGATAAGGTTGTTTTCCCCGACGATTCCGGACCAAAAATTTCAATAATCCGCCCTTTCGGATAACCACCAATGCCAATCGCATTATCTAACACTAAGCTACCCGTTGACACTGCTTCAATCGTTAAATGTAATTTATCCCCTAATTTCATTACCGCACCCTTCCCATAAGTACGCTCAATTTCCTTCATAACATTTTTTAAAATATTATCGGGATCACTATTAGTTACTTTGGTTGGTTCAGTTAAAACTTTATCATCATTCATCTTCAATGCCTCCTTCTATTTTAGATTTACCTAATTCACTAGCTTTTTCCTTTAATTTTTTTCAACAATTTTTAATAATTCCTTACAAACTGCTTGGCAAACTGCTAACTTAATTTCCCCACGAGTTAAAGTGGGATTAAAATTAAATGCTAACGGATAAGTTTTATCATTATAACATATACAACAATAAACAACACCAACTGGTAAATTATCTAACACCCCTGGCCCAGCATTGCCAGTAAAACTAACACTAATATCACTAGCAAATAGTTTTTGACATGCCTGGGCCATTGCGAAGGCAGTTTCAGCAGAAACAACTCCGTATTGATCAATAGTTTCAGCATTTACATGTCCGACCTGAACTTTTATGGCATTAGTATAAGTTACTAACGAACCTTTTACTGTTAAGCTAGCATGGGGAACATCAGTTAATAATGAGGTAAATAACCCCCCAGTTAATGATTCATAAGTCGCAATTGTTAACTTTTGTTTAATTAAACTTTCTACTAATTCTTTAAACATCTTTGCCCTCCAAAACTTTTTTATATTATATTTTTCTTTTTAATTATTATAATATAATTAGAGAAAGAAAATGAAAAAGAAATGAGGATGTCAAAATGAATTGAGCTAATCGCATTACCCTAGTTCGGATAATCTTATTACCGATTATTTTAGTCTTATTATTAATTTATCCGTTTGGGGAATTATTATATCATGGTTGAACTGATACCATTGTTGCCAAGAGTGAACATGTTACTTATACCTTACCAATTAGTTATTTAATAGCTGGTGTTTTGTTTGCCATTGCTAGTTTAAGTGATGCCTTAGATGGTTATATTGCCCGAAAATATGGACAAGTGACTACCTTTGGTAAATTCTTTGATTCAATTGCTGATAAAGTATTAACAAATGGAGTCGTTATTGTCTTTGCCTGTGCTAATATCATTCCAGTGTGAATGTGTTTAATTTTAATCTTACGTGATTTTTTAATTGATGTTGTTCGCCAAATCTTAGCTGCTAAAACAGTTGTTATGGCCGCTAACTGGCTAGGAAAAATCAGAGCAGCCTGTGAAATGCTAGGAATCTTTATTTTATTCTTTGTTGGATATCGCATGTTTAATGGTCAACCTCAGACAACTGGTGAATTTAATGAATATGGTTGGGTTAACCAAATTATTATGATTCCAATGTACTTAGCAACTCTTTTATCAATTACTTCTGCTGTTAATTATATCTATTTAAACCGCACCGCATTATTTGATATGGCAGTTATTAATAAACCAAAATTAACAACAATGAAAGGTGAAACTTCGCCAAATGAAAAAAAATAACTTTTCCCCCGAACAATGAGCAATTATTACCGGGGCTAGTAAAGGCCTTGGTTATTACTATTGTGAAGAATTATTAAAAAAAGGTTATCATATTATTGCGGTCGCTCGAAATACTAGTAGTGTTAATGAATTAGCAAAAAAATATCCAGCTCAAAAAGTAGTATTATTAAACCTTGATTTAAGTATTCTTGATAATTGTTATCAATTATTTGAACAAACTAAAAAATATTTTGTTAGCGTTTTAATTAATAATGCTGGTTATGGGGTCTGGGGTTACTTTAAAGATTCTGATCTTAGCCAAGAATTAAATATGCTTAATTTAAACATTAATGCGTTACATATTTTAACAAAATTATTTGTGCAAAGATTTAGTGACCAACAAATTGGACGAGTTATTAATGTTGGCAGTTTAGCTGCCTTCACCCCAGGCCCGGTATTTGCTAGTTACTATGCTTCAAAAGCATATGTTTATAGTTTAGGTGTCGCTGTTAATACTGAATTAAAAAAAACAAAATCTCCGGTTCGGGTTATCACAGTTTGTCCCGGGCCATTAAAAACTGACTTTTGAAATCGTAGTAGTAACCAACAAAATGCCAAATACCATTCCACAGTAAAAGTAATGCCTACCGATAAATATGCCAAAAAATCATTACGTAAAGCTTTATCAACTAAACGAAAAAACTATATCATTACAGGGACAACTAATAAATTCGTTAAAAAATTAACAAAATGAATACCCCAAAATTGAGTGCTAACTTCTGTTTATAATTATCAGCGGAAAAGAAAATAAATGAAGATGTTATAATAACATCTTCATTTTTATTTATGATTTAATTCATATATTTTTGCATTATCACCATATGTTCCAACTAAAATAGTACCATCATGAAGCTGACAAAGAGCCTCACTAAAAAATATTTTATCAATACTTTGGGGTGGAGAAATTACCATTTTAACTGAGCCATCTTCATTTAACTGTATGGCATCACCATTGACGTCAACAACAAGAATAGTACCATCTTGAAGTTGAATTCCTGCAGTAAAGCGAGCGACTCCAAGCAAGGGAAATTGGGTAATTAGTTTAAAAGTACCATCTAACCCAACTTGAAAAATACTATTAGAAATAAGTCCTAGAATATTTCCATTTTTTAATTGTATTAAGAAACCATCAGAGTCATTTGTAGTATTTTCTCCCTTGACAGTAGGAAATGACCACAATTGCTGTTTAATACTCCCGTCAGGATTTAATTCAAAAATATTACGATCAAAGCCAGACAATAAAATTCTGCCATCGTTTAATTTGCTTATTTTTCTCAAATTTTTTCCTTTAGCCTTTTCATCAACAATAGTTTTTTTAATGGTTCCTTTTAAGTCTGTCACATAAATAGTCCCATAATTATTAGGAATTAATAATGTATCTGGTGATAATTGAAAAATATCAGTAAGTGGTTCTTTATAAGTAGCCAATTTTTGATGAATAGTGCCATCAGAATTTAACTGATATAAACTGTAAGAACCTATTGCCAAAATTTGCCCATTTTTTAATTCTCTTATAGCAGCAACATAACTCTTGAAATTAGTTTCAACTAATTTTTTAATAGTCCCCACATGAGGATTGTAAACTCGATAATAAATTCTTATTGTAGTATCACTAATATAAAAATTGCTCTTATCAATAGCTGAAACATTTGCTTCGGTACTAATAATCTCACTAACAATAACATCCGACATTTTTAGATAAGGATTTTTAGCTTGCAAAGCATGGCGAATAGTATCTTGAGTATTATCCAGAATATCACCCAAATTAGAATCGGTTAAATCATCAGTAAGTAATTTTTTATTTTGAACATTTAAATAAACTGTGGCCTGGTCAGTAGCAATGTAAACCATACTTCTTTTTGGATTAACACTAATAATAGCTTGGTGTAAAGATGTTCCGGACTTTGTTACATTTAACTCACTAATTACTAACTGGGGATTATCAATTTTAACCGCATTCAAAATATCAATCGCGGAACTTATTGTATTAATTGCACTACTTATAATTTGTTTTTGCAAATGAGTTTTTAAAGTTATTTTATCTACTAAAAATTCGACTGTTAACTTTGAATCATTTTTGTAATGGGTACTACCAGCTTTCGTAAAAATAACAGCTTGGGTTTGCGAAATGTTTTTTAGTAAAACATCATTGATCACAACATCTGGATTTTTTTCTTTGACTGCTTGCAAAATTGTAGTACTTTTATTATCAGATAATTCACCTAATTCTAAATTTTTAACATCCGTACTTAAATCAATTCGTTTGAAATTTTGCTGGCTAATCGCACTTGCAACTTCTTTTGAAATAGTAAAATAAAGTCCTAATCCTCCTGCTAAACCAGTCGCTGCCAACACAATTAAAACTAACAAGACGATTAAAAAGTTACGACGCATCTTTGTCATATGCTTCATATTATGAAGATGCATCACTCCTAACTGGTTAATCTTATGATCCATATTCTTCATAAAATTCATATTAGCTTCATTTAAATTTGGAGTTGTTAAATCATTTGTGGGCGGAATAATAATTCCAGGATCATCAAAATTATTATTATCATGGACTAATGTAAAAGAGTCTTGATTAGAAATTGAGGATTGACTATTATTAACAACATTTTCTAAAACAATGTCTTTGTAAATTCCCCGTTTATCAAATAAGGTACTTTTCACAAATAACCCAAAATGACGATTAGCACAGCGCAAATACAGGACTATTTTAATGTCATACTCTTCTTTTAATTCTACTAAACTCTTATCTTTAATTTCTAAAAAGATTAAATTTTTCAAAAAATCTGGTCTTGTTTCCTTAACAATTTTTAACTTATCTTTTAACTCCTGTGCACATGAGCGACACAAAAAATTAACATCCGCATTCTTCATAATTAATATGTTCTCCCATTCAAAAATTAATATTGCAATAAAATTAATCTAAAGTTATTTTACAAAAAAAAAAAAAAAAGCAAGATAATACATTAACTTTGCTTTTTAAATATAATAAAAAGTTTATTATTCCTTGGTAAAATACTTTTTATCTAGATCCTATTCATTATTCAATTCATATATTCCATTACTTGTTCCCATCAAAATAGTGCCCGTGTTAGTTTGAAATATTGATACGGGAATTGCAACTAAGACATTTTGACCAACTTCCGTTTTAATTGAACCATCATCATTTAATTGGTAAATTTTACCACCATTTCCTTTGTTTCAATAACCAGCAGCTAAAATAGTTCCATCTTTAAGTTCAACTATAGTGTGAAAAAAACTAAAATTATCTACCTGATCTACCACTAATTTAAATGTTCCATTTAAATTAACTTGATAAATTTGGTGACCATTCACTACTAAAATAATCCCATTCTTTAATTTTACTAAACCATTTATCCCATATTCATTTGGTAATTTGACTATTTTATTTTTGATTGTTCCATCAGAATTTAATTCATAAATATTTCCCTTTGCTCCTCCTAGAAGAATCATCCCATTTTGTAATTGAATTATCGCTTCTGGAGTTTCAGTAATATTAAATCCTAGTTTTTTAATGGTGTCATTGACTAGGTCTAATTCAAATATTTCTCCTCTTATATCAAGAATTCATATTCTACCATCCAATAATTGGATCATATCCGCAATGCTTTCGTCAACATGGGAACTTAATTTATGTTTTACTGTCCCATCTAAATTTAATTCATAAATAAACTCTGCACTAGAAGCAAGTATTCTACCATCTGTTGTTTGGATAAAGGCGAATGAATCAAATACCTCATTAATCTTGCGTTTAACAGTACCAATATGAGGATTATATATTCGAAAATAAACTTGTACTTGTTGTCCTGATATGTATGATTGACTATCTTTTTTAGGAGTTAAAAGGACTCCATTATTAGTAATTGAATCATTAATAATTTCTAATTGATTAATATCTACTTTGGGATTTTTATTTTTTACAGTCGCTAAGATTGTCTCTGGTTTGTTATCATGCAGATCACCAATGTTAGTTTCTGTTAAATCATTAGAAAGTATTTTCTTCCCACTACTATTAAAATAAACAGTTATTCTATCGTTTGGTAAATATATTGTACTATTTTTAACAAAAATATCAGTTTGAGTCGCCGTACTTGATCCCAGATCAACTGCTAAATCTTGAATTATTACTTGTGGATTTTCTTTTTTAATGCCAGCTAAAATATCCTGCTCTTTTGTTGGTTCATTAACTTCGTTAGTAATAACTTGATTATGGATATCAGTTTTTAAAGTTATTTTATTAGCTAAATATTCCACACTAACTGTTGAATTATAATTATAATGACTACTAGAAGATTTGGCGACTAAAGTTGCTCTTGTTTTTGAAATATCTTTTAGCAAAATATCATCAATGATTATTTTATCATTAAGAGCTTTAACTTTAGCTAAAATTGTTATATCTTTATTATCAACAATTGATCCTAATTCTAAATTTTTAACATCTTCGCTTAAATCAACCCGGTTAAAATTTTGCTGACTAACGGCACTTGTAACTTCTTTTGAAATAGTAAAATAAAACCCTAATCCCCCTGCTAAACCAGCAGCAGCTAACACAATTAAAACTAACAATACAATTAGAAAATTACGACGCATTTTAGACATATGCTTCATATTATGAAGATGCATCACCCCTAACTGGTTAATCTTATGATCCATATTCTTAATAAAATTCATGTTCGCCTCATTCAAACTAGGAGATGTTAAACTATCTGATGAAATAGCAACAATACCAGATTCGTTAAAGTTCTCATCTGGCAATGTTAGATAAGAATCATTTCTAGAAATTACTGGTTGCTCATTATTAATAACATTTTCCAAAACGATATTTTTATAAGTACCTTTTTTATCAAATAAGGTGCTTTTCACAAATAACCCAAAATGGCGATTGGCACACCGTAAATACAACACAATTTTAATATCATACTCTTCTTTTAACTCTACTAAACTCTTATCTTTAATTTCTAAAAAAATTAAATTTTTTAAAAACTCTGTTCTTATTTCTCTGATAATTTTTAGCTTATTTTTCAACTCTTGTGTACACGAACGACACAAAAAATTAATATCCGCGTTTCTCATCTTTAATATATACTCCCATTCAAAATTAATATTTTTGCAAAATTAACTTAAAATTATTTTACCAAAAAAAAAAAAAAAACCAATTAAGTGCATTATTCCTTAGAATAAAGTTTTAGGTACCGGTTATTTCACAAAAATTCATAGTTTTTGAAAAACTCCTTATATTATTTAGTTAAACGTCTACAAAATTAAGTTTCTTTAATTTTCTGATTTAATTTAACCTTAAAATAACTTTTTTTGCAACCTAAAAAGTAATTATTTTAAAATAATTTATTTAAAGACTAATAAGTTATTATAGTTTTTACTGCTCTAGCTAATGAATGATTACCAGAATATATAATTGGTGTACTTCCTTCATTAATTTTATATTCAGTTATATTCTTAGTATTAATTCAACGAGTAGTCTTATTAAATTGGTCTAATTCTTTTAACTCTGTTAGTTCATTATCAATTAATGCTTCAATTGGTTTAAATCCATTTAATTTTGCAAGTCTTAAATCTATCATATTACGTAAAATTTCTTCATTCAAGATTTTAGCTCCATAACCTAACGTTTGTTTAAAATTATGTGAAATTTGTCCTTCAGCACAAACTCCTAGGCATCATGAATATTGATATGATTCTATCCCTTTTCTATTACGTTTAATATAATTATAAACTTGTTGAATCTTATCTTGTTTATGAATCAGCGGATCACCTTTAAAACTATTAATTAATTCAAGCAACCTATCTACATCACCTTTTGAAAAAAGTTCTCGTGCATTCTTAAAATGGTTTTTATGATATTCAGAAGTTCTAATTGAAAGAAGTTTTTTTATCAATCGCATTGCATGAAATTTATCTAATACATATTCTGCTCCTAAAATATTAGCAACTTCTGATATCCATTTTGCGCCATCTCCACCAACTATAAACTTTGTATCAGCATTAATAATATAATATTTATTAATATGTGCTAATATTTCATCAACATAATCAACGGTTTTTATTCCTTCAGCAATTTTAACCATTTTATAATCAGATTTTTTATTTTCAAGAATTTTACGATAATAAAAACTTTCATCTTTATCATGGCCAGTATAAGTTGTTAAAGAACGAATTCTAAATTTTGATTTTTTCTTTTTTTTATTAAATGCTTTAATGAAAGTATCATCTAAAGCTATGTGTATTTTATTTTCAACTAATGCTGTCACATCAATTTTAGTAATTTCAGAATTATCAATATGATCAGCAATTTTTACTCTTTTAATAACATTACTAATAGTTTGAGTTGTTAATAAATCTTTTGGAAATGCTAATAAAATATCTTTATGTCGGAGTCCATCACCAATCATATTTAAAATTGTTAATCTTAAATCATGGGTTAATCGTTGATATTTTTGAAGTTTAATATGTTGTAAAAATAATACTGTATATCGTCATTTACCATATTCTTTTGTTTTTGAATTATACTTTTCACTATCTCAGTATTTATAACGGTGCAAATTTAATTGAATTTCACCAAAAATTGATATTAGTTTTCTTTTCCGATATCCCTTTAGTTTATATGTTGGATTTGCTTTTCTAATATATTGAAATAACTCTTCATCTATCTTTTGAAATTTACTCACTAGTTCTTCCTTATATTTTTCAATGGCAGCTCTATTAAAGTCAATAAAAAAGTCATAAGGATTAAAGTCGTATATCATATATATAGCCCTATCTAATATTTATACTTACCCTTTTGTATTTAATACGTTTACTATGTATATTATAGCATAAAAAATACTCTAATTTTAAGAGTACCTTGGAAATTATTAACTTAATGATTCCATAAATTATGATTCTATTCCAAATACATAAAAATATTAAAAGTTGTTTACAAAAGAAAAATATGTATTATAATAATACGATGTTTAATATTGAACATGGTTGGTTTGGGAATGAAAGGAATATTGAAAATGAAAAAATACATATATACCCCAAAATCAAAATGAAAACCTGCTCTTAAGTTAGTACTTGCAATTATTATACAAATGCAAAGAAAATTAAAAAAAACTGCAAATGTAAAAATTACTTTTAATTGAAAATTTGTTGGAAGTAAAAAGAAAAAAATAATTACAAATATAATTAATGAACCTTTTGATTTTGATATTAATTTAGAACTCGGGAAAAAAACAAAAGTTATTGATGAGGATAGGATAATTAATCTTATAAAAAAATCAATACCATCGCAAATAGAAAAATATAAAATAGCAATTCATAATAATAAACGAAGTATTAGTATAAAAATTTTAAATAACGATAATACCACTTATTTTAAAATTGATTTTGCAGTAACAAAAATTAAAGATAATAAAATTGAAATATTAGTAAAAGATAAAAATAGTTATATATGAAACGTTATAAATGAAAAACTGGATAAATTAAAAATCAAAGAAAAAGAAATTAAAGCATATAAGGCATCGCCTTTACTGAGAGATGAGTATATAAAATTAAAAAATACTGATGATTCCTTAGATTCATATATAATTTATATAATGGCTGTAAATAATACTTTAAATAATATTCAAAATCAAGAAAAAGAAAAAAATTCATAATTTATGAATTTTTTTCTTTTTCAAAAATATCATGATATTCTTTAATATTATTAAAATGTTTTAATTTCTCAGCTATTTCTTCAGCTGAATTAGTTATTCACTCTGGTTTAATTCTTAAAGCTTTAGGCGGATTATTATGAGTATCATAATCATTTGTTAAAGAACCCAATTGATTCATAATAAAAGTTAACATATCATCCATAATTAAATCTCTTTTTAAAGTTTCTGCATTATTTTTATCTAAATATTTTATTAATGCATTTAATTTATAATTTAAAATATTATTTAAATTAGTTTTTATCAATTCATTTATAGTTGAAGAATAATTCTGAACCATTTCATTATCTATTGCTGATATTAATAAATCGGATAGTATTTTATTTTTAGTACCCACTGTAGTTTTAGAAGAAATAAATTGATTAAATTTTTCAATTTGTTCTTTATTATACAACCTAATTCTTATCTCAACTCCATTTGCCATATTAATTTTCTCCTTTTAAACTTTTTGGTTGTTTATTTTTATCAATCGGCACTTGTCATTCATCATTGTATTCCATATGATCATTACCTGATAATATCTTAGCTTTTCCTTTTTTCTTTGGTGGCTTTATTTCATTAGCAGTTCCATTCATTTTTTCAAAATAATTATTAGGCATAATATACTCACCATTTATAAAAGCTACTTGTTCTTCTGAAGTTACATTTCGATGTAAGAAGTGTCGATTAAATGAAGATAAAATAAATAACATATCACCACGTTTTGCTCTAGCAATATTCTCACGTTCTGCATCTGAAATTCCACCAAATGGCCTAAACAATATACATAATTCTTCTAAATCATCAGGTGCTAAATGCATAATTGACATGGTTTGAATATTATTTAATATTGCAGTTGTTTTTTTATGTACTAATTCATTACCCCCACCACTAAAGTCTTTTAAGTTCTGAGTTGTTAGTAATAATCTGGCACGGTACTTACGGCCACGTTTTGCCATTTGGTAAATGAAATTTAACCCTACCGGATTATCTGGATCAATACATCTATGTGCTTCATCTAAAATAATAACTATATCACTATTTTGTTTTTGTCGATTAAGTTTTATCTCATTTTTTACATAGTTAAGAATTAAATATAATTGAGCTGCAGTTACATTATCTACTTCTTGATCTAATAAATCTTTAACATCTATTACAGTAAAAATATTATTTAATTGTAAAGTGGTATGGCCATTCCATAATTTAGCATATTGACCATCATTAAGGAAATCAAATTCTAATAAATCTTTTAAATCTTCTAAAATATCTGTTTTACGTTCATTCAAAGTATTACAAACAGTTTCATATAAATCTGACATTGTTGGAAAACTAGTTGATGATAATTTACTAATATCTGTTTCATTAGTAATATTTTTTGCATGATAAGTTTTTTGACATTCTGCACTAAGAACTCTTAATTCTCGTTCGCTAAGCTCTTTATATAAAGTTTTAAATCATTGTGTTATAAATCTTAAATGATTTGATAACGGTTCTTCTTTTTCTAATTCATCCATTTCTGTATGTTCATTTTTATCTTCATCTGTAATTAGCAAACTATTATCAAATATTTGAAATGGATTGATTCTTATTGTTGAACCATTTGAAGCATTTAAATATTGTCCATCAAAAAAATTACAAATATTTTTATATTCACCTTCTGGATCAATGATAATAACTCTTCTATTTTTAGAAAGATGATGAATTGTTTCTTTATATGTTGTTCATGATTTGCCATAACCGGATTTCCCAAAAATTACAGCATTATAATTTGTTCGATGTTCATCTAATTTAAAAGGATCAAACATAATACTATCACCTAATAAGTTATCACCTAAATAAAATCCATTATCATCAGAAATTCCATTATTAACAAATGGAAATGAATTAGCTATGGTATAACATGGCATTGGATGCCCCATTATACCTGTTAGAGCATCATCTGGTTTTGGTAAAATTGAACCATAATATTCTAATTGGCGATATACTAATGGATCAACTATAATATCCATATCCTTTAATTGTTTTTTTAAAAGCTTTTCCGCTTTTTGTAAGTCTTTTAATGTTGCTGCACAATTTAAAAACAATATGTTTACTGTTTTTACTACATCATTACCAGATGAAATTTGTTCAATTAATGATGTCAAAACTTCTTCATCATATTTCAAATCAGTTTTATTAACAAAACCTCTAACCATTACTTGTTTTGTTAGTAAATTATTTAAAGCTGATTGAATTTGTTTTTTAATTTTATGATTCTGTTCATGTTTAATATTTCAAAATACAGGACAATCTAAATTAGCTAATGTTGCCCCTCACCCATTTATGGGATAATTTGGATATGAATAAATTCCATTAATAGAATAATACATTCCATCAGCTTTAAAATAATTTTTGTGAAAACTAACTTTTTTAAAAGTTACTAATCCATCAATTATATTAAAATCATCTTTAACTTGTTTTTCAGTTAGTAACTCGCAAAAAGGATTAAAAAGTTTTTTAATAGAGTTTAACATTTCATAACCTTCTAATTGCTTTAATTTAATGTTGGCACTATCAAATTGATTGATAACATATGGAATCTGATTTGTATGTTCTAATTTATTAAAATATAAATACATAATAAATACTTTACGAGTTTTAATATCATTTTCTTCATCAATTATATTATTTCGTAAATATTTTGCTGAAGATAGTAATTGATACTTTCTTGCATTAAATCCCTTTTCTGAAATCCTATTTTTCTTAAATAATGATTCTGCATTATCTAAATTCTTTTTTACTTCTGATAATGAGTTTGTGAAATCAACAGGGATTTCAATTTTCCGAAAACTTACTTCAAATTCTAATGATTTTAAGGCATCACGAAATTCCATAATTTTAGTTGCTTGAACTCTTGGGTCTAGTAATGAAATATTATATCCTGTAACTTCAAACGCCGTAATATATCTTACCTTTCCATTAATTGAACGAGTTTTAATTACGTTGTCATTTACTAATCTATCATAAGGAAATAATAAAGTAGTATCATTACTTGTATATTCTTTAAAATTCTTCTTCTTAGCTGAAAATTTAAACATTAAAACTAAAGCATATCATCCTTTGACACCAGGATAAACTTGAATCAATAAAGGAATTATTAATATTAAAGCAATTAATCCCAGTGCAGCTTTAAATGTTCATGGTGTTGGTAAAGTAAAAATAATAACAGCAAGAATTCCTATATATACTAAAATAATAAGTAATTCAATTACTCCAATTCCTCGTCAAAATTCTAATTTAGTTTTTTTAATATTTTTAGGAATTATATTTTCATTCATAATATCATCTTCTTTCTATCTTCTAATTCGGTTTTTACCACCTCATCCTTTACGTTTTTTATATCAAAAGAATAATCCAATAGTCGTAACAATAAGTATACTTATTACAATTACTGCTGCTATTCATGCTTTGTTTTTTTCAAAATAACTAGGTTTGGGATGTGGGCTTGGGTCTGGAGGAATTGGCGGTGTTGGGGGCTCTGGAGGAACTGGTTCTGAGCCTGGATCATTAGTTATTAAATATGTTGAACTACCAACTGCTAAGTCTGATGCATCATCGGCATAAGTGACTATTGTCATAGTTTTAATCCCAGTTGTAGTATCCAAAAAGTCTTTTAACAAATTATCTGATAAATCACCAGGGGTATTATGGTGAGTAATTGGATCTTGCTCTGGAATTTCATTTGCTGAAATACCATAATCTGTGTTTAAAATAATATCTGTATAATTATAAGCATCTAAATAATTTTGAGAGTTTTTAATAATTCAATTTCTGAGTTGCTCTATTGTAAAATCATTAAAATTATAAGTATAATTCTCAAATTTTATTTTACTTAAATCATCAGCCCTATCTGGGTCATAATTTGATGAATTTCTTACTTGCATACTTGCTGTACCAATTAATAAGGTAGATGTTGAAGTTGCACGTACTGAGATTTTTAGATATTGTGGTTCAATTTCATCATTTAGTAATGAATTTAATCCACTTGAATCAACATTAATATCTTTCCCATCTGGTGTAAAAATACTATAATCATCATTTAATTTTGCCTTATCATTTTTAGATTTAATATATAAAGCGACAGAATTATTAATACTATCTCTAATTTTAATAACATCTTCTTCATTAAGTTTTAATTCTTGAATGTTACCTGTAATATCTGAATAATTAGCTGGTTCTGGATCTGGGGGAATTCGTTGTGCTATAACATCACTGGTATATTCTTTTCAATAGCTAGCAACTTGTTCAAAATTTAATTTATTAATATCTCCTGAATCCAAATTTTTATATGTTGATAAATAATTTTTTAAATGAACACCATGAATAGTCGTTCAAAAATCAACTGCGATGTTTGAATTATTAAGAACATCTAAAAAACGAGGATATTTATTTTGATATTGTGCGCCAATTAAAACATATTTTTCATATGCTAAGCCATCACTTGTTTCAGTAATATAATGCCAAAATCCTTCCCAACTTCAATACTTATTATCTGTATCAGGGGCAATAGCAGTTAATTTTTGTTTTGAATCAGGTAAGTTGAATGAATTTAAATTATTGTCAACTCCTTCTCGCAAAACTTTATCAACTTGTGATGAATCAAATAACTGTTGCACTCCCATTCCAGCAACTGATCCTTCTGCTAGAAAACCTAAATCATAATCTTCTGGGTTTTTAGTAGGGTCAATTACTTCTCCATCTTTGTTTAAAGGATCTAAGGGAAAAGGATAATCTGATTTTTTCTTTACTCATAAAATCTGTGTTTTTGTTCCAGTATCTGGATTTACTTCTTTATCATACTTTGAATTTGGTTTGCCATCAATTGTTGGTTGGATTAAAACATTCTGATCAGGATTATTTTGAGGATCTCAAGCATATCACTTTTCTTGCAACGTTGGTACTAAATTATTAATTGTATACTTAATTTCATATTGGGATTTGTAAACTCCATCATCATGATAAACAATAATATCATAAACATTATTTGCCTTTAATCCTTGTTCAACTCTATTATCTGTCATGTCATAAATGAATTTATTATTTAAAACTTGAACTGGTTTTCCATTAACAGTCATTCATTCTGATGAATCAGCTAATCCATCAAATTCAATATGAGCTGTTGTATGATATTGAATATTACCACCATAGTTGTCAGTCACCTGACTAGGTTCAAGTTGAATTCCAGTATCTGGCACCATTCCTTTTGTTGAATCTTGGGGATTCACAATTTGACCTGGCATAATATGTAGTCGTTCACGTAATGACTTACTTCAGTAATTCTTTGATAAAGTAATATTAACTGGTGTTGTAAAAGGTCATACGACTTGTTGTTGTGTTACTGGGTCAGGAAATTTAAAAGTTACTGTCGCAGTTCGATTAGTATCACTAAAAGCATATGGTTGAATATATTGTTTTCAATCAGTATATTCTGCCCCTAATACTTTTGCAACAATACTATTAATTTTTGTAGTTTCATCATTTCCTTTTCCAGTTGGATCAATAATATTTCTTTTGTCTTCTAAACTACCTGAATAATCACTAACTAAGTTAATTGTGCTTGATAGCGCATTAGTTAAGTTATTTTTAATTGTGTTTAAATTTCATGATGATGAAATAATCCCACCGGAATATTTAATATATGCTTCTGTTCAAATTGAACCACTGCCATATTGATATCCCCTAGTTCATAAATAAAATCGTAGCTGTATGCTAGAACCAGAAACAATTGCATCATAATAAACGCCAGATTGATCATAACTTCCTCATTGAAAGTCATGGCTTGTATATGCAAGGCAATATGGCGAACCGCTTGCTCTTAAAGCATCATTATTATGCCAACTACTTCTTTGATCAATATTAGCAACTGTTATATATGTATTACCAAAAGAATTTTTAGAAGCGCTCTTACCATCAACATATCCAGTTGTATATAAAGTAATTGTTTTATAATATTGTTTAAACTGTTCCCATGAATTAGCATAATTTGTTCATTTTATCTCAGTTCATCCTGGATATGCTTCTTTTGTTGAACCCTTATCTAAATTTCCTTCTTGGCGATTAGTATTTTCATCAGTATTAGTAATTTTAATGTCAGGATGAAACGGTGTTCCTTTTAAATTACTATACATTGAGATTAATTGCTTTGTACTTAATGGCAATAATGGTGTTGTTAAAAGTGTGCTTGTTGTAATTAATGATAATAGTAATTTCACATTTATTCCTCCTTTATAACATTATTTGCTTTATCAAATTTTTTCATTGTTGCTTTGTTCTGAAGATATATTCTTTTACTTCTGGCTTTTTGTCGCTCCACTATCTTTTGCATTTTTTCTAAATATCTTGCTAATTCATAACCAGTTATTTTTTTACTAAATAAAATTCCTTCTCGATCTCAATACATATATTCATAATTTTTTGCAATTCCAACTTTGATATAATGTTTATCAAATTTATCTGGATAAACGCATTTAGAACTAATTTTAATAATCGCAAATGGAGTTGCCAAGTTCATTATTTTTAAAGGAATTTTTATATTTCCATTACCATCTGTTTCTGCTTTGCTTTTTATTAATCATTCAGTTTTTAATTGAAAATTAATTCATTCTGTATTTTGCGTCATAATACCACCCTCCTTAAATATAAATTGCCAAATAAATACCCATAAATAATAATGCTAATAGAAAACAAGAACCTATTATGGAAATTAAAATGTAGAATGTTTTTTTAGGTTTTTTCTCTCACTGTTTAATTTTTAAGCCTGTGAGTTTTATTTGCTTTGCTCAAAATTTAAGTAAGAAATAACCAATCACAAAGATAGTTATAATAAAAATGAATATAAATATTGTTAAAACATATTTCATATAATTATTTCCCCTTTCCTTTATATAATTGTTCAAAAATAGATTTGCTCTGTAACTCATAAAATGTTGATAATGAATTATGTCTTTCTTCAGCAATAGTTCTATTAAATGTCACCATTAGTTTGTCAAAGATATTTCATTTTATTGTTTTCTTTTTATTTAAACCAAATCTTTCATTAAACATTGTGTTACTTGTTCTTGCAATTGATGGTGATCGTTTTCCTTTCCTTGAATCAGGTATTTCTTTTTTAATAAACTTTAAAATATTATTGGCAATTGCTGATTTTAGATGTTCAATTCGATTACTTTTATAATTAATAGCTAAATCAGTTCTAACTTTATTAGTAAGTGATTCATCAATCATTTCTTGCTGTTGATTATCTAATAATGCTTCATATTCTTGATAAACTGTTTTAATATTTGTTGTATTAATAAATTCATCTAAAAAACTATCCATATATTTTCTAGCTCTTTTAAAATTTGAACTATTGTATTGTAACCTTCCTTTTGCCGGAATATGTTCTAACAGTTGATTAAACTTTTTAGACAACTGATTGTCTTCATCTCCTTGATAAATTTTTTTAATTTCATTTCATGTTAACGTATCTTCTTTTTGCTCCATTGCAATGGAATTACGTAATGAATTTAATTTATGATACATAAGAGAATTGTTCTTAATATAGCTATTAATTTTATATTTAAATTCATCTCAAGCTTTATTTCTTGAATTTTTACTCATTTTACCAGAATCAGTAAATTCATACTTACCAGTTTTATAATTTAGCCGTTTTGGTTCTTTTTCTCAAATTAGAAAATGAACATGCGGATTATCAGTATTCTTATGAAATGCAGCTCGTCAATTAACATTGCTTGGTTCCATCCCATATCCTTTAATTAAAGTTTCAATACAACTTTGAGTTATTTCCATTGCTGCTTTTTCAGTTGTTATTTCATATTGTGCTGCAAAGTCACTATCTAATGATCAAACTCCATCAATAAAAGTTGCTTTGGTTTTGCGCATTGATTTTTTAGTTTCTTTAATTTCATCTAAAGATATTTTTCCTTCTGGACCAAATAATCCAGTTGAACCAGGTCTTTTTGAATAATAATCAAATACTGTTCCATATTCTTTTAGTGGTTGTTGTGCTATATCACTTATATTTAATAGTTGTTCATGAGTATGTGATTTATTAACAATATCAGTTTCAATTTCATTACAAATAGCTTCTTCACGAGTTACATAATCATATCATCCATTATCTGAATAATATTTATATGTATCACTACCATATTTTGAATAACGAATTTGTCTTCCAACCACTGGTGGTGTTGATTTATTTCATTTCATTTATATCACCATAAGTAATATTGTTAATAAAATTATTAAAATGACTGATATTCATATAGTAGTTAATGATAAGTTTTTAATTAAAACTAATTTTCTCGTTTTATAAACTAATGCATTATTACGACATTTTAAATACAATATTAATGCAATTAAAAATGAAGTAAAGAGCAACACATATCCAATTGAAATAAATAACATAACATCAACTTCTTTTCTATGTAAAAAATAAAAAATCGGATACCAGCATAAACTTATACTAAAAAGTATTTGTTTAATTGCCGGTACCCGAAGTACACTTTGGCATATTTATTTTTACAAATAAATTATACCATTTTAACTATTTTCTTTTTTTCTTTTTTCTATTTTTAATATTTTGTTTATTCTTAAATTTTTGAATATCATTTAAACCTTTACTTTTATGATTCATAATATTTTTTACAATATTCGGTGAAGATTTTAATAATCAAAATCTTTTTACCTGATATATAATTTCATTTAAATAAACTACAGTATACATTATTTTCATACACATATATGCTAAATCAACTAGAAAAATTCTTATATTTGTTTTTGATTTTTTTGAATAGTACGTCAGAGATTGTTCAATTCAATCAATATGATAATCTCTATGAGCAAAAGCATTACGTAATTCAGAATCAAAAGTTTCTATTATAAACTTGTCAAACTCTTCATCTCCTAAAAATTTTTCTTTTAAAATTGCACCCTTACCTTTATCTTTTTCAATAAATTCAGTAAATGTTTCTTTTGTTGTATCTCTTAACTCATCATAATTATTTCTGTGTCTTATATTATTTAAACCAATAAGAATCATACTAACTTCAATTAAATTTTCATATGCTTTTTCATAAAATGAAATTAATTCATAAAATGAAACTGAAGTCATACCATAGTTTTCTAAATTCAAATCTTTAAAATAATCAAGCGAAAATACAGGAATTATTTTGATAAAAATTGCATTAAAATCATTCATGATATCAATTAGTTTATTTTCATAGTTATCTAATAGATTTGATGATGAAAAAAAATCTAAAAATATAATTCCTGATTCAGTTGTAATTAATTTTTTAATATTCTCTTGAATATATTCAATATTCTTGTAAAACATTTTATTTCCCAAAATTTTAGCAAAATAATAAAATTGTACATAATGCAAATATCTATGTATTTCAAAAATCTCATTTTCATTGCCAAGCTTAATCATTTCTTTTAAGAAACCTCATTTATCCAAAATTTCTTCAGCATATTTTTGTATATATTCATACTGTTTATTCACTCATAAATCATTAATAGTTTTTATTTTCGGTCAATCTAATTGGTATACCAAAAATAACATTATTTTTTTCATATATTCATCATAATTTTTATGTTTGATATCAGAAATTGTATTTAAAAAAGGAGTCTCAAAAGTTGTATTTTTAATGTTACTATATTTCTTCATCTTTGTTGTAAAAAAGTCTGGTGCTAATTCAATAAAAAACAGTTCTTCATCATCAGAAGAATCATCAAGTGATTTAACTGGAGAATATATTGAATTTGATAGTAACTCAACTTCAACATCCGTAATTTTAATTTTAATTTCTGTTTTACAATTTCCACAATAAATTATTGCAATGTATGAATCAACAAAAGTACTAACCTGTGATCTTATAGAAATTAATTGATTACATACAGAACATTTTAAATTATATCTTGTATTCATATATCATATCTACTTCTTTCTTGAAGTATTTTAACATAGCTTTCACTATTTTAAAACTCCAAAGCAATAAACCCATAGTTTCGTTTATCTAAAACACCAAAGCAGGAAAAGAGTTGTCCACACTTTATTGAAAACACCATATAAAATATGGCGTTTTCGTGTGTCCAACTCGTATTAAAGTATGCCCAGTTTTGTTCCCACATACTGCAAAAACTTAATAAATTAAGTATTTTTTGTGTGCCTAAAACTGGGCATACTTTGGACAACTTGGAAAACCAAGTTTCAAAAAAAGGACATGAGTCCTTATTATTCGTTTATTTCACTACTTTTATTCTGAGTATTTAATATTGATCTTTTAATAGATAAATTTATATCATCAATTTCAATTCGTATTTTAGTAATTTCTTCTTTAAGTTCTCGAGTAGAATGAAATTTCTCTTCCTCAATTAACTCATCTAGTAGTTCAAATAATTCATTTTTTCGACTAATCAAATTACTTGTATTTAATTCTTCTGATAATTCATTTAAAGTTACTGAATCATTTACTATGCTATTCTTAGTGAAACTAGTTAAATCAAAGAAATGTTTATTTGTGAATTCTTGATCTGTCATAGGCATATTAATAATATTAGGAACCATACCTGTTACATAACTCTCCACTTTTCACATAGGAATAAATTTAGTTTTCATAGGATTTTCTTTTGTATAAATAACTATTGCTTCGTTTGGTGGCATTTTTAATAGCTCATCAGTTCCAAATAAGTCTACTCCTTTCTCTGTAGAGGATTTATTTTTGTCTGAATATGAGTGAGAAATGATTGTTTTCTTACCAATAAATTGATTATAAAATTTAGCAGTTTCAGTATCCATTGTCTGAATAACGATATGCATATGGCAATTATCAAAAATTACTTTTGACATATTTCGATAGTTATTTTCTAATTGAGTTTTACTTTGAATAATTAGCATAAATCAGATATTTCGCCCTCCAGAAATTGACATTTTTCTATCCATGTCTGGAATTTGCAATGTTGGAAATTCATCTAAGATAAAGTAAAAAGGACGTTCTAATTTCCCATTAGATTTATCAGTTTCTTCTACTAATACTTTATATAATTGAGTAACAAATAAACTTACAAAGATATCCATATCTCTTCGTTCATCAGGAGAAACAATGAAAAACACAGTTGGTTGATTTGAAGAATTAGATAAATCTATTTCATTTTTAGCTATTAAATTTCTAATAATAGAATCTCCAAATTTGCTAAGTTTAATTTTTAGAGTTGATACTACATCATTTAATGCATTCTCTGAAGCACTAATAGATCCTGCTGCTATTCTCGCTGGATGTGTTGATGGTAGGCTTTCAAAATATTGTTTTAATGAATTAACATCATTTACTATTGGTATAATCTCTGCCATGTTAAATTTATTAATATCAAGGCATTTATTTTCTTTCATTTCATATAAAATACTAATTAATATACCTTTAGTAATATCTCTTGCTCCATTATTTCAAAAAGCATCTTTTTCATTTGTTGAGAAAAATAAAGTTTCACATATGTCATTAATATATCCAAATGCTTTTTGCTTAAATAAATATGATTGTAAATCTTTTTTGGTTTCTAACTCTTCATCTTCTAGCATACAATATTTTTCCCAGTTAATAAAGGCATTAGCTAATACATTTCATGAACATGAATATTCTGGATTTCTTAAGTCCAATTTTATTACTTTATAACCATTATTTTGAAACATTAATGAATCTGCTGCATATAATTCACCTTTTGGATCTGAAATACATAAACTGGGTTTTACACTACTATGCGCCATTACCTGTAACGTTGGTTTTACAAAACCTTGGGTTTTTCCTGCTCTAGTACCAGCAATAATCATTGTATGTGCCTCATTTCTAATATTAACAACTACTTTCCCTTTTTTTACTTCTTCACTTCGTACTACAACTCCATAATTTTTACCAGGATTAGTCATCTCAACTTTTATATAATTTCTTTCAATCTCTTTTTCAGTTAATCATCTAGCAGAACCATAAGTCTTGCTTTTGGAATCATTAGAAAAAGATTTGTTTTTAATAGATAGTAATTTTCAAGTAACAAAAATTATATATAGTACTAAAGCAATTAATTCAATATAAATTAATGTGTTATTGGGATTAGTTTTTATGTATTCCATAACGATATTAATTCCCAATTGTTTAGTTTTAATAAATGCTAAGACAAAGCTAGTTGCAAATAAGATTGAAATTAAATAAAATGGTAATAATATCATAAAAAAGATCAATAGTTTTTTATTTTCTTTTAGTTTAGTTTTCATTATATTGAACGTCCTTTTGATTTATTTAATTTAATCTCAATACATTTAAGGCATTCTTGTTCAAACTCAATTGATCTAGTATTTGAATTAATATATGGAGTTGTTAAATCCTTGTTACAAGTAATACATTTTGGAATATTATATTTATTAATTCCTTCAGTTAATACATCGACATACATATTTTGAAAATCATGAGTAAAATCTCTTTCAATTTTGTTTTCTCTTTTTAGTTGCTTATTTTCTATTTCAAGCTTATTTACATAATCAGGTGCTAACGACAACGTATTAATATGCACATCATATATTTTATTAATAATTTCTTGTTGAATTTTTTTATCATTTATCACATTGTATTTATTATGAACTTTATCATTACACTCAATTTCACTATCTGTAACTGACATCATTGCAGATACATCCAATAATGATTCTTTACCCTTATTGTTGTATTTAATATGGATTTTAGGCTTATATTTTAAAACTTTACCATTTGCTTTATTTACTGTTTCAAATGGGATTATTTTATATAAATAACCAGTTTGACCAACTATAACACCTGGTCGTTTTTTAACATATGTAACATCTCATTGTTCTTTACCATTAATAGTTACTTTATTAATTTGTATTACTTTAGTATTTTTATTATTTAATTCTTTAGCTAGTACATCACGATGAATTTTTCAAAATCATACAATGTTATACATGCGATATTTTTTGCTCATCTGAAACCTCCTTACAAATAAAAAAATCACTTTACTAAGAAGTGATTTTACTCGTGCGCACTTATTTCTAAGTACATAGCTCATATGAGCAACTCGCACTTATATTATACTACACATTTTGTTTTAAAGTAAACCACTTTTTAGTAATTTTTATGTAAAAAATAAAAAATCGGATACCAGCATAAACCTATACTAAAAAGTATCTGTTTAATTGCCGGTACCCGAAGTACACTTTGGCATATTTATTTTTACAATAAAATTATACCATTAACTTGCAAATATACTATTATATAAATTTAACTACCTTTAAAAAGCTATCTAAATCTATTTTCTCCATATTATATCTAGTCCTAAATTTATTAATATATCCTAAATTGGCAGTGATTAATTCATTATTATTTTGATCTTCTTTAAAAAAAAGGTAATAAATTTTAAACATATGTTCTTTTAATAATTTTAAAATAAAATTATTCAATTGATAATCTGATTCACCAAATGAGTATCCAAAAATAAATATTATTTTTTGCATATGCTCATTTTCATATAATTTAAATTTAATTTTTTCATAAATTTCTTGAAGCAAATACAATGGATAATTATTTAAAAATAAATTTGGGCTTTCATTTTTAAAAAGAAAATTATAATTTTGATCTGTATATAAATCAACATTTGTATTAGTAGTTCCTAAAATAAGTAACTGATAATATTTTTTATATCCAATTGTTGTGATGGTATCAACTCTATTGCATTCCGCACATGGTTCAGAATCCTTGTTTTGAATGTTTGTTTTTTTATATACTATTTGTGGCTTTGAATAAGATACTCTCGCACTTTTATTTAATGAAAAATTTTTAAGACTTAAAATTTCTGGCGCTGATCCAAAAGTCGCAAAATTAAGAGAATTACTAGTTGATTTTGAATATAAATTTGCAACATAATCAAAAAGATCTGTTCCAAAAGCAATATAATGAAGATAATGAATTCCAATAGTTGTTGAAAAAAATGCATTACTATTTGGATGAATAAAATCAGCTAATGAAGTATAATTTAGTGAAATTATTTCATTAAAATAATTATTACAAAAGGTATTTAATCTACTCAACTTTTTTTCTAATTCTAAATTAGCTTTTTGAGATGCCTTTTGATTAATTTCATTAAAATAATAATACTGCATTGAAAAACAGAATACTTCATAACCAATCTTTAATTTTTTATATATGGAATCTTTTTGGCTTATTTTTTTTATAGTTTTTTTTAAGAAAGATACATAATCAAGTTCAAATTCTGTAAAAAACTCAATAATATCATTCTCGATGTTTGATCAATTTTCGTTCAGTTTTTTATTAGAAGATAGTCAATTTTCGTAACTTTCTAAAAAATATTTTAATTCATCAAATTTAGTTTTTGCAATGCTTAATTTATTATATGCATTTGAATTAATAACACTTTTTAGTCAATTTAAAAAATCATTTATTTTTGTTTGTTTACCTAATGCAATATCTAAACCATTTCCAAAAATTGCAATAGAATAAACATTAATTTTATCTAAAATTGTACTATCTGAATTAATAACTTCACTCATAATTAAACATTTTAACCTCAATAAATTATCTTTTTTTATTACGTTCTCTTTCCAACTCTAATTTTAATTCTAAAATTTCTTTTTCTTTATTAAGTAATTCTATTTGTTTATTATCTTTATTATAATTATTTTCTATACCAAAGTATTCGTAAAAATTCTTATTTGTACGTCTGTCTTTGATTTCTGGATAACATGATCAAGCATATTTTACTTCATCTTCATGCTTTCAATCTAAAACTCTAGATTTATATCCAATTAACTCAATTCCTTCTAAATGTGCCCGAAAATATTTATTTTCTTTTTCTAATTGTTTTTTATATCCTTTTTCATTAATACCAAACCCTAGCATTCTACCCAGTCCCATAAAAACACCAACTTTCTATATATAATTATACACAATAAAAATGGGAAAATTTATTTTTTCCCATTTTTTTCATTTGACGTAGTATATTTGTCGCCATAAGAAAATTTATTTTTTAAATCACTACCAGTTGACGTTGATTTTTTGCCTCCTTTTTTTCATTCTCTTTCAACTTCAGATCTAATAATATGATTATCTATTTTATTTTTAAAGTCATTAGCATTCTTTAGTTTATTCATGTACTTAGCATATTTTTTGTCATCAATATCATATTTATTTAACTTACTATTAAATTTTTCAATTTTACTATTTGCATTTTTTAACAATATTTGCTTTGTCTCTCTGGTACCCCTAACTTCTGTAAGAATTGCTGGATTTAATGCTCTTCCTAACTTAACAAATGGTTTACTTACTCCTTGCCCTATTTGTTTTACTACTCCTTTTACACCACCTGCTTTTCCTGCATGATACAAAGTAGCTACAGTTGATGCAGTACCTGCAGTTATTGCTGCAGCTGCAGCAAATGCTCTAGCTAATCCTGGTCTGGCAAATAATCCAGCAGTTCTTCGCTGAGGTACTTGAATACCATTTTGCATATTTTGTTCCATAACTTGTTGGCCATAGGGCATTGAAGAGCTACCGTCACTTCCTAAACCACCTAGCCCTGCTTTTTGTGCTGCTAATTGCGCCTTTTTATTTTTACCAAATCCAAATGCTTTAGCAGTCATTTTTGCTGCTCCTGCTGCAAACATACCAGCTGCCATGGTTGATTTAATTGATGACATTCCTTCAGAAATTCCAACAGCTTCACCGGTTAATGACGCAATAATGGTTGAAAATGATAACATTGCAAGGCCACCACCAGCCATAAATAATAATAAGAATAAACTTTTTGCTGATCAATCACCACCCAATCCAGTCATTCCGTTGGATACTACAGCCTGTAAAGCAGCAATGAACACATAGAATCCAATAACTACTGCCGTGGTAGCTAGAAATTTAGCGATAACCATATCTTTTCAAATATACGCTCTTTTTCCATCATCAATCACCATGATAATACATACCACCGGTGAAATAACAAATAGAAAAAATAACTCAATAACTTTTTGAACTAATTGTAATCCCACCATACAAATGGCAAAGAACATAAAGAATACTCCAAATATTTCAATAAATAAGTTGTAATCCATAATGTTACTTGGTGGGGCAAAATTACTTGGTGTTGCTCCGGTTAATCCATTTGGATCACCAATATGATATAAATAATCTGCTAAAGTTGAACCATTACCAAAACTCCCTATTAGCAAACTAGCAAATGATTTAATACCATAATTAGCTACTAAGAAAAAGATTGGGATTAAAAACATAAAGGCAAAAGCTTTAAATGAATTTAAAATACACTGGACAAACTTTGTTTTATTTTCTACATGAGATTTAAACTGAATAACGATGACTTGAATAACAAAGACAACAGTAAATAATACCACTGCTGTTATTACAAATCATCAAAATTGCATTGGTAAATGTTCTAATGAAAAAACATCTTGGCCTCCAAACATTAAATCATTAACAACACCACCGGCTAAATATTGTAAAACAAATTCAAATGAATTAATAATATTTAACGGTGCCATTACAAAGATACCTCAAATCATTTCTCATACTACTTTTTTTAATGGATCAAAGAAACCCATAAAATATAAATTTGTTGTTAATAATTCAGTAATATGCATATTAATTATTTCCTTTCTAGGAACCTACGGTTGGGGTTCCAACTGCCGTTAATACAATACTTACTATTGTTGGCACTAATACAGCTGCAATAATACCGACAATTGGCCATATTAATGATTTAACATATGTTGAACGTTCTTCTGGATTATCTGATGATTTAACAATGTGATAAGCAATAATTACTACTTTAACGGAACAAAATAGTCCTAAAAGACCAAATAATACTCCTAAAATAATATTTACTCAAACTTTCATTGTTTCAGTAACACCAGAAAGATCTGGTCCTGTATCTGCTATAAAATTAAAAATATGTTGCATATTATATTCTCCCTTCTTTTATTGATATAAAGATAATTCTTGTTCTGCTATTGTAATTTGTTTTGTTACTGGCTTAATATCTGAATCATTGTATATATCTGGTAAATTTTGCATTGATATTAACTCATTTGTTAAATGTTTTAATTCCCCTTTTGTATATATTGATCCAACTTTAAATCCTAAAATTTCATTGATAACTGATTTTAATTTATTAATATCTTGTGGAGTTAATAATAAATCATTAAAACTTATAACATTATCACTTAACTCTTTTGCAGCAGTTAATTTACCATCTAATTCGGATGAATTTAACATTCTATTAAATGCTGTAATAACACTATTAATAGCATCGATAAATTCTGTTAATTTTGATGAATCATTATAATAGATTTTAATAATTTGATATGCACTATCTTGAGTTTTTGCAATGTCATCATCAATTTGAATTTGTAATCCTGCTAAAAATTCTTCGTAATCTTGTTCTGTAGGAAAATCTGATTTATTAGCAGTATTAATACCATCTTGCATATCTGGAATTTCATTTAAATATGAATTCATTAATTGTAAATAATATTTAATATCATGAACTTCTGGTTCTGGGGGAACAGGCGGATTTGGTTTGTTTCCTCCACCACCAAAACTAGTGCCATCACAAGAAACTAATAAAGTTGTAGTAAATGTAGTTAAAGTAACTACAGCTAACAACGATAAAAGCTTTTTCATTTTATTTTCCTCCTTTTAAAGTTTGATTTCATCTTCTATTCATAAATATGAAAGTAGCTAAACGATATTTTGCTGGCTTATTCTTGCGTTGACCACATATTTTTAAATTATTGCTTTTTAGTTTCCAATGAACTTTATTTTCTTTAAATTTCTTTTGCATAAATACTCCTTCCTAGCGTGTCATAGCGTGATATAGTGTTAACTGTTCAATTCTAGTATTTTCATTAGCTTCTTTTGTTTTATTTTGTGGTGAGTTTTGTTTTAGACCATCTTTATAATTTTGGTAATCTAATCTTTCAGCATTCTCTCTAGTTTTTAAGATACTTGCTAAATCTTTACCTAAAATTTTAATATCTGGCTTTACTTCAGATTCTTTATTAGAATTAATAAATTTTAAAGTATATTCTGCATCATTTTTTAAAACATATTCTTTTCGAGGGTCATTAGTTTTAATATTCCCTGACTTATCTTTTAGTTCATGAATATATTTTCTAGAAATTCAAACAGCATAATCATTAACAACTTGATTATTTTGTGTAAATGAAGGTATTTTTAAAAATATTGATGCTTCAGTTTTAAATACTTCACCAGTTTTGGAAGTAAACTCTTTACCACCAGCACTTTCAGCTTTAATATTAAAATTCTTTTGAATTACTGAAGTATATTTATCATTAAAACTTGAAGTTTGTTTAACTTTATTATGATAAGTAACTTGTTCATTCATATTTTGTGATTGTGATAATTTCAAAGAATTAGTTTTAAAACCTAATATATCGTTAACCATCTCACGTGACATATTGGTTTCTTTTGCTAGACAATTTAAGTAAAATTCTTTTGTAGTATTATCTTTAATTGAGATCATCATATTTCCAATTGAATAAATATATTTTTTTACACTATTTAAATCTGAAGTATTATACATATTTTTAGTTCTTGTCATTAATCATGACATCGGATGCATTTTATTATTTATCATTTCTTGAATATTTTCTTTTGATTGAATTAATTCATCAGGATCTTTATCAGTAGAATTATTAACAACATTAACTGTTAAATCAGCATCTAATAGTTGTTTACTAATCTTTAATGTTGCATCCATTCCTGGTTTATCTCCATCCAAGAAAACTGTTACATTTTTAGTTAATTTACTAATTTCTTTGATATGATAGTCACTTAAACTAGTTCCCATAATTGCAATTGTATTATTAATATTTTCTTTTGATAATGCTATTGCATCCATATAACCTTCTAAAATAATAAGATCATCTTGTTTTTTTATCTCATTAACTGATTGATCAATATTATACATTAATTGACTCTTCTTAAAAATTTTAGTTTCAGCAGTATTTAAATACTTTGGAATTCCTTCTTTTGGTTCTCCAATGGTACGTCCCGAGAAACCAATGATATTCCCTTCTTTATCTTTAATAGGAAACATAATCCTTTGAGTAAAAAAATCATAATGTTTTTTATAATCATCTGTAACTCTAATTAATCCGGCTTCTTTAATTTCTATTAAAGAAAAGCCTTTTTTCTCTAAAAAATCAGCTAACTTCGTAGAATTTGAATCTGCTAAGCCAATTGAAAATTTATTAATATCATTGCGATCAATATTTCTGCTTTCCAAATAAGCTAGTGCCTCACGTTGATCAGAACTTACTACACTGAGATTATTTTGATAAAATAATGCAGCTTGCCGATTCATTTCTATTATTCTGATTTCTTCATCACTATGTTTTTCTTTCAATATTTTATAGTTATCTAAAGACTCAAATTTTAAATTTGCATTATCAGCAGCTATTTGTAAAGCTTCTGGAAAACTAATATTGCTAATTTTTTGAATAAAATTTAATGAATTACCGGATTCATTACAACTAAAACATTTATATCATTGCCTTTCTGGTGATACAGAAAATGATGGATTAGAATCCTGATGGAATGGGCAAAGTCCAATGTAATCTCGTCCGCGTTTATTTAAGTTAACATGATTTGTAATTGTTTTAACAATATCATTACCTTTAACAATTTCTTCAATTTGTTCTTTACTAAGCATTTATTATTCCTTCTTTCTATTAATTTTGTAGTAAAAATAAAAATGCCCCATATACTTATTTAATAAAGTTTATGGGACATCTCTTTTACTAGTACTTAATTTTGTAGACGAATAAATTTATTTACTAGCAATAGTTATAAAAAATAAAAACTTCGTGTCCCGACATAAACTTATACTAAAAAGTATTTATTTAATTGCCGGTACCCGAAGTACACTTTGGCATATTTATTTTTACAATAAAATTATAACACAATTCAAATATTTAAAACTTTAAATCATTTATAAAAAATTCCATTTGGATTTTTTGTCTTTCATTTAGTTGTCATATTTTCACTTCCTAACATTAGCAAAATTTTATATCATACTTTCTAAGAAAGATTAGTTTTAGCATAAAATTTCAATAAATTGTTATAATTAATTACATAGACAACTTTTTTAGGAGATTTTATATGCCAGTAAACTTTGAAAAATATGAGACTTATTCAATTAATTATAAATCTTTATATAATTTTCTTAAAGTTCAACCAATTTTGTATTATAAACAAAATACTAAAAAATATTTAAAAAAATGAATTAAAGTACTAAAGTTTCTTGATTATAAGACAACCAAAAAGTTTAAAAAAGATAATTCAAATTTTATTAAAGATGCAAATAATAATCTTAAGTATGAAACATTTCTTCAAACTTTTACTTTTAACAATAATATTAAAATTTTAATTAACTATAGAATAGATCTGATTGAAGATTTTTTAACTAAATACAATTTATTGAATAATTGAAATGAAATAGACATTGATTTGTTTAAAACAAATGAATCAATTATTTCATGAACATTAGTAGAATCCTTAACACAACAACCCATTCAAAAGAAACCAATTTATTTAGCTAAATTTAATGACGGGATAAAAAAGTGAATATTAATTGATGGAAATTTTAGAATATCTCATATTATTAATTCTAGGCAAAAAACCATTAAAGCTTACTTATTAACTGAAAATTTTATGTTAAGAAATAATATTTTTTTAAGTAAATTTGATAAATATCTATATGCTTTTATTAATGAAATGCAAACTTTTCAAGAACTTTGAAAAATTAAACATGTACCAGATAAAAAACTAATTAAAAATTCATTTTTATTTAAAAATGAATTTATTTCTCAAATTTAGATTTTATTTTTTTTAAATGTTCATTCCTCTTTATACCAATTCCACTTATTGTTTTTCCAAAAGAAGTGATTTGATTTTTATTTTGTTCTTCTATACAAAAACTATTACAAATTTGACTATTAATTACACTTACAGTCCTATTTAATTTAAGCATCATTATGTCCTGAATTTCTTGATCATTAAAATTATAATATACTTTTAATTGTTCTAGTATCAGAAAGCAATCTGCTAATTCTTCTTTTATTAATTCTTTGTTGGTCTTTCCTTTTAAGTTTTTACACAGTTCTTTTTGTAATTCAGCCATTTCTTCTATCGCCTGAATTATTTGTTTATCACCATAATATGTAATAATTGGTTTTATTAAATCTTTCATTTATTTTTCTCCTTCTTATTTAAATAGTTTTTAATAGCTCTTTAAAAATGGCTTCTAAAACTGGAACTACAATTGAATTACCTGCAAGTTGATATAATGCTGTTTTAGGTAATTCTTTAACTTCCTCAATATCTAGTTCATTAAATCCCATTAATCTTCAACATTCTTGCTCTGTTAAAACTCTTAAATAATAATATTTACCTTCTATTTCAAATATTGGAATATCATCACCCAAATATTCATTTGCATCAACTAGTACTTTTTGTTTTGTGGATAAAGTTAAAGTATTAATATTGCCATCAGGCATAGCAACTATGTTATTTTGATGAACAGTTGATAAAGGAATAATAATGTTTCCTTCCTTTTCTCTTATTTTTCCTGCTTTTCTAGGTGAACCATCAGCTAAAGTATAATTATAATCATCATTAACTTTATAAGTTTTTATTGGAATTGCTAATTGCCCTGGTCAACCATGAGCAGTAGTTATTGTAGGCAAAATTGCTTTTTTATTACTTGTATCAGTAAATGTACTAACTTGAGTATGATTCATAATAGGAATTTGTGTTTTTCCTTGATTATTAAAAGTATTTTTATTTATTGGAATTGCTATTTTAATTTTGGAAGATGCCATAATTGTAGGTATTTCACCATTTTCACTATTAACAATATAATTATCTTTATTAAAAGTTGTAATTGGAATTTTAACAACTCCCGCATTGTTTCAACGTACTTGTTTAGTAGTAACACATTGAGCAATGCTATCTACAATTTTTATCTTGCCTTCTTGAATTGCTTTCGCCATTGAGGGTTGTTTGATATAATATGATTTATCTACATTTTGGTCTAAAAAATCTTTTAATGATTTTCTAACTTTTTTAAAATCTCCTTCAGTAAAACCCATTAGTTTTCAAGATTCTTGTTCTGATAATTCTCGTCAATGTAAAATATTTTGAGAATCAATAAATCCAATTTTAATTGGTACAGTTACATTTATTGTTCCTACATATGAATTTATTTTTCAAATTCGATTATATGCTCCATTAACCAGTTTATTGTCTGTTGCTCGTGGAATTGTATAAAAATTACTATATTCTTTAAATTTAGATTCTACCTTTCAAAGATGTCCTTTTTCTAAAAAATATGATAAAGGAATCATTTCATTTTCTTTAACATTCTCTCATATGAATTTTTTATTTATTGAATTTAAAATTGATACTACAAATACACGCTCACGATTTTGAGGAATTCCAAAATCTTTTGAATTTAAAACTTTATAAGTATTTGTATATCCCAAATTTTCTAATTTTCATAGATAATAATTAAAAAAATATCAATGACAAGCTTTTTTAGTTCCGTTACTTTCTAAAATATCATTAATATAATTAGAACAATTTAAATCTTTTTCATAACATGAGTAATCTTTATGATTTAATACCCCCTTAAAATCATCACATGATATACAATAACCATATTTATGTTTGCATTTTTGTAATAAACCTTTGACATTTTCTCAAACTATATACTTAGGTTTATGCATTAATTCTTTTTCAATTATCCTAATAGTTTCTAAAAATAATAAACTTCTACCAGATTCAATATTCTTTTTACCAGCATTGCTTCAATCTTGACAAGGTGAACCATGAACTAATAAATCAATTTGAGTATTTCATTTACGAACATCTTGTGGTGAATATTTATTTTTAAACAAACGATTATAAGCAATTGTTGCATAATCTAATACTTCAATATAATCTGTTGATTTAATGTCATATCCTAAATTTTCTAAAGCTTTACGTGGTGCACCTATTCCCCCAAAAATTTCTAGAACTTTAATTTTTTTATTAATTAAATTCATTGTAATTGTGCTCCAGGTAAATTTAATTTATATGTAACTCAAAGACATCCTTGATTGAATGAACTGACACAACCTTTAAACTTAATTCTCTTTTTAAAAATTAGTATCTGAATATTACTATTATGTTTTTCAAATAAGTTACCTCTAGGTGTTGTTTCTAATGTTCTTAAAGGCAATAACATTGCAAATGGAATATCTAGTTTAAATAATCTTTCTAGTATTTGATTTTGAATACTAAATGGTGGATTTGAAATAATAAGATCACAATTTTTAGGTGGTTTTGTAGTAAAAAAGTCATTTTGCAAATCATCAAAAATATGTGTTGCTTGAAAATTTGATAAATTATTGTTTAAAGCTTCTTGTCTAAATTCCGATTCTAAATGATTAAAGGGTAATCATATATTTCGATAAGTACTAATATTAATTCTTTTATACATATCTTGCACAACTCATTTTGGAGTTTCTACATGATCTTTATCTCTAATTTTTGGTTCAGATGAAACTATCCTAAATTCTGTATTTGCCATAAATTTCCTCTTTCTATATCAGTAAAATATTTTTTAAGCTAGGAAAATATTTTCCTAGAAATAAATCTCTTTATAATTTGAAATTTGAATAGTTTCTATCTCACTAAATAACTTGTCATTATCCATAAAATTAAATTTAAGTTGTCCAAAATTATTTATTTCAGAAGTAACTAAAATTTTATGTTTAATTAATAATTTTTCTATTTCATTGAATTCTTCATACATATAATTATTTTCTAAAACTTTTATTTTTAATGAATTCTCAGCTTCTTTTAAAGAATTAAAACTTTCAATTAATAATTTTCAGGTTTTGATAACTAAATTAAATTTCTTTAATTTTATTCATTCTTCTAACTTGTTAATCTTGTTATATTTAATAGCTTCATAATTTTTCATTATAAATCTTTGCACTCTTTACTGCTTGAGTTGTTAGAAGAATGTTGATTTAATAAGTTTAATATTAATCCCAATTCTTGGATATTTAGTTCTACTTTAGTAGTCAATAATGGCTCTGACACTAAATTTTTACTAATTAAATTACTATCTATATTTTTTAATATTTCATTTAAGACAGCTTTGTATGATTTGTTAATTTTTAATGATAATAATATTTTTTCTGATAATTCATTTTTACATAACATAATTAATTGCCTCCATTCTTAGCAAGTAATATTAATTGCTTTTTGATATTATTAATTTCACTAATTTTTTTGCATAAACTTTTCTTTTTGGTTGTAAAAGAGACTGATGGAATTATAGCCACATATTCATTTTCAGTTCCTATTTCACCAATTTTCCGAATAATTATTGATTCGTATTTAACTAAAGATATTATTTCATTGACTACTTGATCCATCAAAAATTGCAGTTCACTCTTTAAATCAGTTTTATTATTTTCTATCATATAGATCATTCCCTTCTATTTTTTCTACTATTAATTTTTCATTAGCTTTTAATAATCTAAAATTGTTCTTGTGTTTTAACAATCAACTTAAATGTTCTTCTGCAGCAGCACGATTTGAATATGAATAAATACGTCCTTTTTTATTTGTGTAATATCCTATATATTCTGATGTTTCAATATTTTGAATTATAATGACTCACATAATTATGTGCTCCTTCCTAAGGCTGCAAGTTGATTAATTAATTGCCTTAAAAAATCAAAATGTTTTTGACAAAGTACAATACAGTTAAAACTAGTGATAATTGCATATTGCGGTAATGATTGATCAAAATCAACAGTAGGACATACTTCACAAAATGAATCAGCAACTTTTGTTGTTCTCTTTTCAATATGCAGTTTTTGAAAAGTTGGTTGATTATCGCTCATATATCTAATTCCTTTCTATACTTTTTGAACTAAATGGTAAGAGTTATGTTGGTAGTATCAAGTTTGTTCCGCACATGTTGTTTTAACTTTTTATAGTGATGTGCCACAACATACTTTTTACTCAACATACTCCCTGCTCTTTGGTAAAGTTTTTTAGCTAATGCTAAGTTGAATTTCATATCTTTAGAAAAAGAAACTATTGGATTTTTTACAAATCCTTTAATTTTAAAATGAATATCATCTAATTCATTTACTGTTGTTCCTTTCGCCTGAATTCTCTGCATATCAACTAAATAGTTGAACAAAAGTCTGGCAGAGTCACTTTTGTATCGATTAGTTTGAGTTTCACCAATTGCTTTTTTAGTATTATCCTGATTACGTACTTCAATAAGTTTTTTCTTGCCACGATATTCTACTTTTTGAAATAATTCTTTAGTTACTTTATCTAAGTTTATTTCCTTGTTTATTACTAACCTAGTTTTTTTAGGTTTTAATAGATTTTTGCTTCTTCTAAATAAACGACATTTATAATCCGTTAAATTTTTCATTTTAAATGTTTTACCTTCAGTAACAGAATAAGGATTTTCATAAAACATTTTAGTAATGTATTTTCCCATATAAGAAGCTATTTTACCCATTGTGTCTGATTCTTCAATATCACGTTGAGTAATTCTGATACAGGTGTTAAAACCATGTGGTCATAATTTTTCAAGAACTTTAGAATTAAAGATTGTCTGATACTTCACAAACTTACCATCTTTAATTTTTTTAGTTGTAAGTTTTTCTAAATCCATATCTACAGTGTTTTTCAACAAAATATGAAAATGAACTGCTCCACGTTCTTGATATTCATAAACTAATAATCACTTATACTCAGCATTTCTAGTTTTTAAATATTTATTAAATCTCATGTTAAACTTATTAAAATACTCATTTGCAGTTTTAATATCTGTTAAATTTTCCTTAAAAGTTAACGTTATAAAGTAATCATTTGGTCTAAAATTCAGGTAAACAAAATCTTGAATATTCTGTCTAGATCTATTTAAACTTGAAACTGATTTTGAAAAATTTTCATCTTTGTCAGTTTCAGATGGTGTATCTAAAACAACAGGATCACTAACTTTTGATCTACTAAATTTATTTCATGCATATGAAATTGGTGCATAGACAGCTGGTTTTAATTCAATTCAATTGTCATCTTCATCTTTTCACATAACAGCTTTTTCAACTTTAATTACAGATGGTTCATTCCATACTTTATATGGCATATTAGAAACTCTTATTCTTGCAACATCACCTACTTCTGTTAAAGTAACAACTGTTCTTCTTTCAAATTTTTGACCAGCTACGAAACTCATTTTTAACCTCCTACTTGACTTTTGTAGAATATTAAAAAAACATCCATATTTATAGACGTTTTTTTAATATTAGGAGGTACCTAATTTTTTATTCTATCGCATTATTCATAATATTATATCCGATTATTAAATTTTATTATTAAAAATTGACTTAATAAGTTAATTAAGTCAATAATAATGCCGGTTCTCTATTTAAATGGTTTTTAAAAATTTTATTAACTCCAAAATGAACAGCCAAAATCATTAATATTGAAAAGACAAAGGTAAAAGCAGTATCAGAAATTCAGTGCATACGTTCAACAATTAAGGCAAAATTCATTGAAATAATGTGAATTAATCAAATTACAAATAATCCTTTTACTTTTCAGTTTACTTCTTTATTATCACTATTTTTTAAAAATAAAATAATTAACGCCCCGGAACAAAAGGTCGCATTAATATGACCACTTGGAAAAGCATACTCTCATGGGAGATTAAAAACTGGCATATTAGGATTATCAATTAAACTAGTTGGTTTCCACCAAGGGTATTGGTATTCTCACGGAATATTATCAACATAACCGCTCCCTAAATTATAGCCATATTTAAATTCAGATTGTTGGAGGTAATGGCTTAGTAAATCCGGGTGAGCTCTTATTAAATCTCCAAAAATAGCATTATAATAATATGTTCGTTGAGTTGATCCCTTTAAAATAGCTACTACTAAATAAGTAATAATTAAGAAAGAAACCCCTTTCACGGCTTTAATTCATGCTTGCTCAGTTAAAATTCGGTTTGTTTTAACTAATTTAAAACGAACATAGTATAAACCTAATCCTAATAAAACTGTTTGGTAAATAAAAACTAAAATTGAACCAGTCAATCGATATTTCATACTATCAAGTAAAATATAATCAATCCCAACCCCAAAACCTTCATCCGTTGTGGAAATAAACGCAATCGTAAGAGAGTTGCCAATAACTCATCCTAGTCCTACGATGATATAATAACTATTTACTATTCAATAATTATTTTTAAATTTTATTTTATTCCGTTTAATTTTAACTAAAAATAACGTTTCTAACAAAATTGCTAAATAAATCAATAAGACAACAAATAATTCAGTATTACCTAATTGATTATAAAAAAGAGCTCAGTATTTGCCAAATTCATTATTTAATCCACCCGCTAGTACCGCCGCAATTTGATAATCAACACCATATCACGCGCTTGCAATTAATAATCCTAAATTAATAACAAAAATTACTAACAGAGGGATTGCAAAAAAATATCAATGGGAATTTTTGTTCGTGAAAAAATCAGCCTTAACTGACCTCGTTGGATTCGTTGACTTCATTATTTGACTGTTTTATTTTAGTTTTAATTTTTCCGAACAAAATTTCTCATCAAGTTTCATGTAATTTAGTATTAGTTTGATATTGGTAAATTGGTTTGAAAAAGTATGGAATTGCTAAACCAATTAAAATAATACCAAGACCGCTAAAGAAAGCAACCACAAATTGCCAAGGGCGTGGTAATTCTTTTAAGCCTAGGGCTCATGTAATGTCTCCCACAATGTAATTTGTGCCAAAATAGACATTAAATAACTCAACTAAGGCTAACACAATAATTCCCGTAATAATTGCAAATTGAAATGCTCGTTTTGAAAACTTATAATCTGTGAAATTAAATAAGTAGATATACATAAAACCAAACAACGTTAAGATATGGCCTAAAAAGAAAACATAATAGGTTCATTCAAAAATAGTTGGTTGTTTACTTGGAAAAATTAACGTTAAAATTGGCCCCATTACTCCTAGCGGGAAAAAACAATCTAGAAAAATTCTTTTTGGATATAAAAGCATAATAATAGCTACTCATGCTGAAATTGTACAAGCATATAAGGTAAAATAATTGGCAAAATGTTGCCATCCCTGGTTGCTTAACATTTCTCAAAATTGGGTAGCTTCCGTAATTAATAATCAAGCAACAATTGCAAAGCGTAAATACCAAGTTTTTGTTGTTTTAAAATAAAAATTAGGAAAAACTCATAAGCTTCCAACTAATAAAATTGCAATAATAATTGCCAAAACTCAAGAAAATATCACCATTTTTTTACCCCTTTAAATAGTTAATTTCAAATTCTTAAATACTATTTCTTAAAAATGATTTTAAAATAAAAAAGTATTTAAAAATTATCCCATTGTTTTAACAAATTGATTTTGATAGTATTGTTTCTTCATATCATTTCAATTTCTATAAATAATTATACTATTTTTTAAATAAGTTTTTAAAAAAAATTCTTGGAAACCTTACTTTATTTTCAAAAAATAACAAAAATTTCTAAAATCCTCTGGTGAATTTTATCTCCCTTAGAATTAAAAAAACACCCAATGGGTGTTAAATTTTAATAATATTATTAACTTATTATTAAGCATAAATTCCATACCGGTCAATTAAACTTCTGGTACGACGTTCTAACAAAATAAACAATGTGGTATTTAAAATATATTTTGCCAGAAAAATCCCAAAGAAGATAGCTAAGAATGTTAAAGTATGTTGCCAACTACTGAAGATCCCATCTAGTCCGCTTTCCCCTTCATCAACATCAAAACTTTGGTGACCAGTTGATAATAAAATTTTAGCAACTAATAATACCGCACAAGCTTCAATTAAAGCACAAATGGGAACAATTATACTAAAAGCGGTAATTTTCTTTGTTAATCCAATTGTACCAATTCGGTGGTGGTGATCATGGGGTTTTTTAACAACATGATATTCATGAATATCATGGTCTTCAATATTTTCGGGAACTCGTGATTTATAATAAGCATTAAAGACAATGTAATAGATAAATCAGGTAATGAAAACAACTAATATATTTGAGACCATAAAGAAGAACATTTCAATTCAGGTATGGTGGCCATCAATTAAATTATGTATTCATGGTAAGGCAATCCCTTCTAATAAACTAAACCCTAACCCAACAATTGAGATCGAATAAATTAAGACTAGTGTATCAAAGAACCGTACCCCAAAAGTTGCTCCCCAAGGCATGGGAACATCAAAAATTTCAATTAAACTTAATCCAATTGCAATTCCTAAAAAAACAGCAGTAGCAGTAATTTTAAAAACAATTGAGCGTTGGTTATATAATTCTTTATCAAATAATGATTTTTTAATTCTTGTTAAAATACTATCATTTTTAACATTTAAACTAACAGTGGTATTTTTTTCTTTCATTTTTTACTCCTTTTTACTATTTATAAAAATTATAAATAGTAAAAAATAAAAGTCAACTATTTTTAAATTTTTTTTAAAATATTTTCACCTAACAAATATTTAACCAAAATAAAAAAGTTATGATCTCATAACCCACGTTCTGTTATTTATATTGCTATAAATCACTAGTTATTTATCTATTTAAATAATTTCTATTTAAATTCCGTTCTTTCTTCCTTTTTAAAAAGAACAGATTCCCTTACCAAAATTTAGGTTTCTCGCTTGTGGGGTTTACCCGTTCCACTTTCTAAATTTCTTTAGAACATCGTCACTGTGGCACTTTTATAGGTACGGCGCATATTAACACATTAACTTAGCGCTAGCTACCAGCCGTCATAGGTTCACCTATGCCTAACCTTATGGTTTCGGTTAGCACAAACACTACAATCTTCGCAGATTGTGCGAGCGTGGAGTTTCCTCTATTAACTTTAATTAATAGCAACTAGTTCGACCATAACTCTTTTATAATTATATCAAAGATTAAGAATTCGCACCATTGATTTTATTTTTTGTAAAGAAAAGATATAATATAACAATAAGTGAGATAAAAAATGAAGAAAGTTTTCATAGCATACCATCTTGGAAAAGATGATGAATACAAGAACCAGTTTCTTGAAAAATTTCAAGAAAAAATTAATATTACAAATGAAAGTTATTATCCTGAGGAAGTTAATGATCGCTTGTTTAGTGACCAGGATCTTATTAATAAAGTTAAACAAGAAGTCTTACAAGACACCAATGTCACAATTGTCTTAATAGGAAGTGAAACTTGAAAACGAAAAAATGTAGATTGAGAAATTGCTGCTAGTTTACAAGATCCAAAATCCTTAATTCTGGGGATTTTCTTGGCAACTAACAATAACTATGGTTTTACCAAAAAATTAATTGATGAAAAAACAATTCCCGCCCGGTTAATTGAAAATTATAAAAAAGGATATCTCCAATTATATAATTGAAATCCTATCAGCATGAAACCATTAGAATGGATTACCATTGCTGAAGAGCAAACCGCGCAAGTTGCCCATAATAATTTAGCATTATTCCGGCAAAATCTATAAAATAGTGATATGAATATGTCAAGAAAAGTAGACATATTAAAAATAAGTTATAGGAATGATTTTCTGTATTCAACAGGACTCATTCC
>NZ_JASTWG010000009.1:0-36586 GCF_040940205.1 Spiroplasma sp. DGKH1
ATAAAAAGAATACCTTTCAATAAAATTATTACACATAAACTTATTTTTTACGTGTCTATTTTATTTTAGATATTCAATATTATCACTATTTTTATTTTGGCAAATTTTCCATTTTACAATAGATTAAATATTGCACTCCAAACTGTTGCTCAAGTAGTGGATTGATTTCTTTAAAATGCTGAGTAATTAAACTGTTAATTTGGTCCTCATAAAAGTGATCGCCAACTAATAGTCCTTTCTTTTCAAAATAATTACATAAAAAATATGTTATTTTAATCTTTAAGTTAATAAGTTCACTAAGGGTTAATTGTTCATTAAGTTCTTCTGCACACATATTTTGTGGTTCCTTACTATATAAAAATGCCAACATAATAAGAATTCTTATTAAGTCGGCATTTTAAATACTCTCTTGACTATTAATTTTGATAATTTAATAATATAATAGATTAATTATTAAATATAAAGAACCCACCACCTTTTTTAATACAAAGAAAATGTTTTAGAATAATTAATGCTTTTTGTTATGGTTTTGAATCATTAATAACTCATGATGGAGTTTATTAAACGTATCAAAATCAATTGATAATAACATTAACTCTTGCACTTGGTAAGCAAAAGAACGAATAATTTGAAAATAAGTTTTATTATCATTACTATAGAAAGAATTGACATCTGGGGTTGGGGTTAACATAATTGGCCAACTAAAATGTTCATAATCAGCATTGGTTAGGCGTTGGTTGGGATTAATTGTTTGCTGTTCCACAATTGATTTTAAACTACTCCGATATAATTTTATTAACTTATTTTTACGTTGTTCATAATCTAAAATTTCAACAAAATGGTGGTATATAAACTTAATTTCTTTGTTATTGATTGTTTCGAGTTTAAATTTAGTAAGAACCTTAAAATTATTAGCTAAATACTCATCAGCAATTTCAACTAGCTTGTGATGATAAATATACTGGATTACATCATATTTTAACCATTTTAATTCTTTAAAATTGACTAAATAAGGATGAGTCAAAAAACTACTCATTAAGTTTGTTGTTAAATACTTTTGACCAATTAGTCATAATTTCAAAAATTTCTGGTGGTGAATTTTCGTTTTAAAAATAATGTGGTGAAAAAATCAATCCGTAATGTTAACAATTACTTTCATAATATCTTGGTAATTGGCAAAATTATCAATTAAATTCTGGTTGATTTCACAGTTATCATTAGCAACGGCCGAATTAGAGTAATCTTTACAATTAAAATTAATTAATAAATTATTATTTTTCTTAATACGAAGTTTTTTCATCTGTGACCTCCTTGGTGATAATTGATAAGTTACATTTTAATTTTTTTAATAAAAAATTGAATTTTCTAAAGATAATAACCTCGTTCTTGTTTGATAACCACACATTATTATCAATAACTTCCACACGGTTTTCATAACCTACCACATATTTTTTCTAGCTATTTAATTATACTAATTTTTAAAGAAAAAATGGGATAAACGCAGAAAAAAAATAAAAATTAATAACTAATCGTTATTAATTTTTCCTTCTAAATTATGAATTCTTTTAATTAAATCTGCTTTACTAAATCCTTCTTCTTCTAATTTTGCTTTTTGGGCTTTTGTAACATCTAATTTAGCTTTGAGAACTTCATTTTTCTCTTGTAAATCAGTTAGTTGTTGTCGTAAATATTTAATTTCTTTATTATACTCTTCAGCCATATTTTCAAAAACTCGATAATCCGTGGCGATCATATCTAGAAATAAATCAACTTCTTGGGGGTCATAACCCTGGTAGTCAACTTGAAACTCCTTATTAACAATATCAACGGCTTTTAATTTTATACTTTTCATTTTTTATCACCTCTTTTAAAGGAAACATCTGTTTTAAATGTTAAATATCAATTGAAGAAAGGACTGGTGTCATGATTTTACCAAATAACCGGGGGATGTTTTTGGAAGAACTCATTAATTATACCATTAATGATTATCGCAAGCGTAACCTCGCCATCATCTATAAACGACCCGTGGAGATTATTCCGGTTGTGAAAAATGGCAACCACATTAGTAAGGCTTATTTTAAAGAAAAATCAACATGTGACTATTATGGTTTATATCAAGGTACGTATTTAGAATTTGAAACAAAAGAAACTAATCAAACAAAATTTAATTTAAATTCTTTAAAGCAACATCAATTTAAACAACTAGAACTTGTTAACTTGCACAAAGGTATAAGTTTTATTATTGTTTATTTTCGCTATTATGACCGTTATTTTTTATTGCCATATCACGCCTTAAACAATTGAATAGTAATGAACACTACCAAACAGATTCCACTGCAATATTTTGAAGATAAGGGCTATGAATTATCAATATCTTATCCATCGTTGTTAGATTTTATCCATATTCTTAATCGGTTAATCAGTTATATTTAGTTAATGATTTTGGCTTATTATTAATATAAGCATCAATGTATTTTACTAACTCATGAAAAGTAATTTTATTATTTTGATGATTATTAATAATTAATGTCAGTTGAAAATCAGAAATTTCGCGGTCTAAATATTTATTTAAGGTTTTTTTATTATCATCTGTTAATGGTTTGGCTAAAATATTATTAATTTGTTGATATAAGAACTTCCGTTCCACATTCATTTCATTGTTTTCAATGATAATAATAATTTTATTAAAAATTGGTGACAAATCCATTTCTAAACCACTTTTTTTCATTTTAATATTAATAAAACCTTGTTGTTTTAATTGATCTAACATTGTTTTCGCTTTTTCTTCTGTAAAATTTGAATGCGTAGCTATTTCTAAGGGGGTAATAAATCTTTTATCAGAAGAAGAACAGTTCATAATCAACATGATTAACACTAACTGTTCTTCTGATAAATTTATTAACTTGTAATGATCCAGTAAGAATCTTCACTTATTGATACTACCTTTGTTAAATAAACTATTTAACATTGTTTGTAATTATATTCAAATTAAATTAGTTTAATGCATCTTTTAATTGTTTAGCTGCTTTAAATTTAGCTGCTTTAGATGCAGGAATTTTGATAGTTTGCCCAGTTGCTGGGTTTCTTCCATCTCTAGCTGCCCTTTCAGAAATTGAAAACTTTCCAAATCCAGCAATTGATACTTCTTGTCCTTTAGTTAAAGTATTTGAAATTTTTTCAAAAATGAAATTAACCATTCTTTCACCATCGGCTTTTGATGTATTAAATTCTCCAGCTAGTAATTCTGCTAATTCTTTTTTTGACATAATTTTCCACCTCTTCTAATTTAAACCTTATATTTCGTAGGTTTATGTTATTTTACATTATTTTTTATAAAATGTATATAAAATATAGAAAAAAAGACACTTTTTAAAAAATAATTTTTATGTTTAAAAATTAAAAATAACTAGGAAAAACCTGGTTATTTTGCAATTTCAACTTCTAATAAATACTCTTGGTTATCATTTTTCCGCAAGAGATTAATCCATGGTTTTTCATCCAGCGGTGTATTTTCATAATTAACAACATCCTGGTGACCATCCCATGGTTCCACACAAATAAATTTCGCCTCATCATTACATTTTCAAATAACAACATTTGGATAACCAGTGGTACGAATCTTAATAACCCGGTTCGGATCAACTACTAAAATATGATCAGTTGACTGGTTAAATAAGGCATAACATTGTGATTTTGAAAAATCATACTTATCTAAAAAGATTTCATTAATGTTTTCGGTTGGTGAGTCCGCCGTTAAAAAATTATCTAGTGGCACATGGGTTAAAGTTTGTGGCCGGTCGAAAATTACTTTTCCTAAATGATCATCACAGATAAAGGCGGGATGTCACCCAAAATTGTAAGGTAATTTTTCACTCCCACTATTAACAATATTAACTTTATTAAGTAACTTATTACCTACTAACTCATATGTAACATATAAAATAAATTTAAATGGATACTGGTCTTGAATCTCATCAGTGCTTTCATAGCGCACTGTCAAAATTGTTGATGAATACTCAACAACTTCTCAATTAGTAATACTACGAAAAAAACCATGACCATTCATTGAATAAGTTTGACCATTATAACGATATTGATTATTAATTAATTTACCGGTAATTGGAAAACAAATTGGTCATGATTTTTTTCATACATTATCTTTTTGATAAACATATTCTTTATTGCCTTTTTTTAATGATACTAGTTCAAATGGATCTTTGCTAACTTGGGCGGTTAATTGACCATTATCTAGAATATACATTTTTCCCCTTCTCTCTATTTTTCTTTACCATTATAATACAAAAAAAGCCAAAGCGGCTTTCTTTTTCAATAAATTAATATCCAGTTTGGTGGCTTTCTCCTCTAACAATTGCCACTCCCCCGCTAGTTCCGATTCTGGTTGCTCCTGCTTCAATCATATTGATAGCATCTTCTTTTGTTCGCACCCCGCCCGCGGCTTTCACTTGGTAGTTATCACCAACTGTTTTTTTCATTAAGCGCACCGCTTCGACAGTAGCACCACTTTTATTAAATCCAGTTGAAGTTTTAACAAAATCAGCTTGCGCTTCCATTGCTAATTGACAAGCTTTGACAATTTCTTCATCAGATAATAAACTAATTTCAATGATAACTTTTAAAATGCGATCACCGGTTGCTTTTTTACAAGCAGTAATATCATTTAAAACTAGGGCATAGTCTTTTGATTTAAAAGCCCCAATATTCATTACCATATCAATTTCATCTGCCCCGTTATTAATAGCATCATTAATTTCAAACGTTTTAACCGCGGTAGTATTTGCTCCTAATGGAAACCCAACTACTGTACAAACCTTCACATCACTATCTCGTAATAAACTTGCTGCTAAACTAACATTTGTGGGATTAACACAAACTGAGGCAAAATCATATTCTTTTGCTTCAGTACATAATTTAATAATATCCTCCATTGTTGCTTCTGGTTTTAACAAAGTATGGTCAATATATTTATTTAACTCCATCACATTTCCTCCTTATGTTATTCGTTAATATTAACTAATTCTAAAACTCTAATTGCTTCAATTGTTAAATCTAATAATCGTCGCATTTCGTTAATATCATTTACTTTAATTATATTGATAAATTTCTTTAATTCATAGACTATTTTGTTTTTATTTCCCTCTTCAGTAAATAACTGTGTTGTTTCATCTTGAAAACGATCATAAATTGCTAAATTACTTAGCATTGTTAAATGATCAAATGTAATCGTGTAATCATAACTTAAAATTTCGCTTTTACTAACCCCCGTGGCCGCTTTAGAACAAACAATATTAGTAATAATATCATTTTCATGTCGCATAATTACGACGTTATTAATATCAACATTGTTTTTTAACTTATGACTCATTGCTTTAACTTCTTTTACTTTTCCAAATAAGGCAATTGCTAACTCCACAGGGTATATTAAAGCATCATATAAAGAACCCTTCCCAAGATTTTCGTCAAAAACTGAATGATATTCATCAATTAAAACTTCTTTCATCCGACTTGAATATTTGTTTCAATGAAAACTGGCAATAAAAGGCTTAATTTTATTAACATTTTCACTTAAAACTTCATATTCTGGTAAATGAATTGGCTTAAAAGCTTCCATTAAAATAACATTATTTACGAGAGCAACTTGTTCTAAATCGTGGGCTTCCTGAGCACTAAAAGCGAGCGGTTTTTCTAAAAAAACATGTTTTTGTTGTTGTAAAAAGTATTTAGCTTGTTGGTAGTGTAACCCGTTGGGAGATGCAATATAAATTGCATCAATATGATCTAACATATCTTCAAAAGTAGTTGTCATCCGCACTTGCAAGTTATTTTTTAAAGAGAAAATCTTGGCTTTTTCCATACTGCGTGAATAAAGACAACTTAACTCAATATCTTTAATTTGCCGAGCAGCATCAATAAATTCAGTAGCAATATTACCAGTACCAATAATCCCAAATCTTAACATAATTTCACCTCTTATCTATTATTCTATGCTATATTTATCAAAATCACAAAAAAGTATTTTAAATCTTCCTAAGAGAAAGAAAAAAACATTTTAACAAAATGTTTTTATGCTTTAGTTATTAATAATTAAGCGGTAGTTTTAATCTTAAACGTAATCTTATCATTAATACTTTTGGCATTGAAGAATTGTGAAGTTCCGTTGATTTTCACAATATATTTAGTAGCATCATTAGGGTCAAGCGCACCGGTTAAACCAGCAGTATCAAAATAAGTATCCAGAGCATTGGGTCCAAAAAGTTGTTTCGTAGCAGCTGTTTTTAATTTAGCCAGATCACCCTTATCCGCTTCAGCAACTTCAACCACTTGGCGACTAGCAGGTAGCCATTCTTCTAAATAAGGTTGTAAGTTAACATCCTTTCATTCAACTTGACCGGTAAAACCACTCACATTCGGTTTTGCTTTAAAGTTAACTGTTGCATCTGTTAAATTAAGGATTTTATCAACAAGAACAGGAGCTGATATGTTAACTTCAACTTGTGATCAGTCAAAATAATTACTATAAATGGCTTGAATTGCCGCTTCTAATCCCCGAACAAAATCAGGATCAGCATCTTGCCCATAAACACCGTTGTAAGTTAAATTAAGTTTTCCATCTTTGGTTACTTGATCATAAGTTAACTTACTCAAATCAATTCCTGAGGCAACTGGGCTGGAACCCCCACCTCCAGGTGGAACACAAGCAACAACTGAGGTTGCACTAATTGTTGCAATTGAAATCGCTCCTAACATTGCTAATATTTTCTTCATATCGAAACTCCTTCTCAAGATGTGGCACTTTAATGCTTCATATGTTAATAATTATAACCTATTATTCTGGTTTGTCATCCTCTAGGAACGGATTAATTGGTTTTGAATCCGCAGAAGAGTTATTTTCAACAAGGGGAGGATTTTTTTTATTTTTTAATTCTAACTGTTCTTTTTCTCATTCTTCCGAAGCTTTTCATTTTTCTTTGACTAAGAAGATTTTTTCTTCAACCCGAACAATTGATTCCAAGACAGACACGGCGATGGTTGCCACAAAAACAATTGGGAACCACACATACCAAAAAATACAAATTCCCTTGGGAGTTAAAACATGAGTGTTTCCTAAAATTGTATAAAATAATGTAAACCCAAAAATAAAATATTGGGTAATATAGAAAATATACATAAATAAAGTATGTTTTCTAGTAAATTGAAAGGTTGTTTTTTTAATTTCATGCGCGCGCACCACATGGTATAGCACAAAAATTGCGATCGCAAAACCAATTAACACATAGGTAATTTTATAACCCGTATTGGCACTAACATCCCATTTTTGCATTCCTAAAATTAAAAAAATAACCAATAAAGCTGAATATAATACTATATTTGCAATACTAACTAATGATTTGATGGTAATTGCTTTCATTTTTTCCCCCTATTTTAAAGTTCTTTCTCATATATAATAGCAGATAATAAAAAGATTGGTGCAGTTTCTGCTCGTAAAATTCGTGGCCCTAACGAGACACTTTGATACCCCATTGCTTGGAGTTCTTTAATTTCGCCAGGGTCAAACCCACCCTCTGGACCAACAATGACAGTAATGGAATGATAGTCTTGCGTTAAAACCGTTGACAAAGAATTCACAAAATTTTCATTTTCATAACAAACAATATTTACATCACTTAAATATGATTGCAAAGTTGTGAGATTATTACTAATATTAGCAATTGTGGGAATTGAATTCCGATACGATTGCTCACTTGCTTCTTTACAAATTTTTTCTCACCGTTTAATTTTACTAGCATTATTTTCGTTGGCAAGGTGGACAACACAACGTTTAAATTCAAAAGGAACAATTTGGCTAACCCCTAATTCAGTTACTTTTTGCAACATTAAATCCCATTTATGGCTGCGAATTAACCCAGCAACTAAGGTAATTTTAACTTGGGGATCATGGTTTTGCCCTAATTCACTAATTTTGGTAATTACTAGTTGTTGGTTATTAAGATAGGTAATTGTCGCTAAATAATGGTGCTGTTGATAAATGCAAATAATTTGCGCGTTATTTTTTAATCGTAAAACATTTTTAATTTGATGTAAATCAGCATTTTCCAAATAAAATTGATTATCAACTAACCTTGTTGCAAAAAACCGGTGCATTGTTATCTTAAGACTCCTTTAAAATTTTCGTCATGACCTTATCTAATTTATTATACAATATTTCTTTTTCATTCGTGGTATGAATTGTAATCTTATGCGGATTTTTCCCAAATAATTGCTTTTGAATTTTAATAATATTTTTTGTTTGGTTTTTACTTTTTCCATCACGCGCTGAAACACGAGTGTATAAAACTTTTTTAGGAGCAGTAATAAAAATTTTATAATCAAACTTAATTTTAAAAGCATTCAGGGTTATTGCTTCGATAATAACATTACTATCATGGTACTGTTTTAATAATTGCAGGGTTTGATTTTCAACTAAGGGCCATACAACCGCGTTTAAATCATGATTATCTAACTGATTGTTAAAAATAATATCACGTAAGATCTCTTTATTAATTTGATTATTTTCATTAACAACATTATTATATTTTTTACGTAAATAGTTTATTACAACTGGATTTTGCATACATTCTTTAGCAATAAGATCAGCATTAATATATTGAAATTGATACTTTTCAACTAAATATTGACTAGCAGTTGTTTTGCCACTACCAATATAACCATAAATCCCTATTATCATTAACATAACCTCATTTCTTTTAACGTGATAATGCTTGTTAATAAAGTTAATATTAGTTATTTATTTAATCTTAATAAGTCTTGGTTAGTAATAATATCAAAAATGGCTTGGGCAACAGCTGGTGTTTCCGTGGGAGTATAATGAACCCCATCATATTTTACCTGGTCTTCAGCCCCGGGATTAGCAACTGCTTGCAGGTTTAAAACCGGAATGTTATATTTACTAAAATAGTTTTCATAAGCATCTGGTAAACTAGTTAGTAACTCCCCATCATTTAAAGTAATTGCTTTCGGAGGACAAATTACTAACACCTTGTAATCTGGTTCTTCATAATTATCAACATACAAATTTTTCATTCCCTTGATAATATCATGTAAACTCGTAACAATTTTTTCTTCAATATTAAAATCATGCAAGTTATTATATTTAGCATACGCATCATAACCAAAATAATCATTTGTCCCTAAAAAAATAATAAATAAATCAAAGGGTGAGGTTTTACCATATAAAGCACGTAAGTTATCCATTGCATTATCTTGGGGAAAACCAAAATCAACTAAGGGCTTCACAATTGTTCGCCCTGGTTGCGAATCAGTTCTAATTTCAATATTAACTGGTTGATATTCTTGAGCTAATAAATCAGCTAATTTACTTGGTCAGTTATCGCCAACTGCCATTTTCCCTTCCCCCATCGGTAAATACCCATAAGTTAACGAGTCACCAAGAATTGTAATTTTCTTTGTCATAAGGTTTCCTTCTTTCTTTATCATAATTAATATTTTATCTTATTTTTATTTATTTAGGGTTTTACGCGTAGCATTTTTTGGAAAAACTCAATTACTCATACTAGTCCAAAAAAACTAGCTAGGGAAATTACTGCATTTTGGCCATTCATAAAAAACTTAACTCCCGAATAAATTAAAAAGAATAATGCAATAAACAGTGAGGCAAAAATTCACAAGAGAATAATTAAGATGATTACTGCTCATTCTCAATAGTTTCTTTTTAGTTCATTATTTAACTCTTCGGGAGTGCGAAAACGCGCTAGCAAATATCCAAGTGGTCATGTAATAATAAACCATAAGTATGATAAGGGAATTAATAAAATAAAAATTACTACTTTTGCTAAAGTATCATTTTGTTGGTTAGTTGTATTCAAACAAATCATCTCCTCTTATATTTTTAACTATACAACTTTCGAAGCGCATATGCTACGGGGGGAAAGATTAAAATTACTAAAATTGTTTCTGGTAAATAATTAGTTGCTAAAATAATTCAGGTAAAGGCCTTAAAAAAAGCAGCGTGTTCAGGTTCAGGGTATACCAAAGGGCCAATAAAATACATAAAAACTAACACAAATAAGGTATTGAATGACGAAGTACTAAAGGCAATTATTAAATTAAAAGTTTTTAAATAGTGCTTCTTAAACCATGTTAAATGAACATAATCATTATGATAAATTTTTGCTTCCACACAATCACTAACTTTATTAAAACCATAGGCAATTGCTCCCACACAGAAGCCCATTAAAACCCGGGGAACAATTGAAAACAAGGGATTAATAAAAATAAAGGCGGTTGGCCCAGGGTATAATAGTTCTTGGACTAACGAAGTTAACCCAAAAACTAACCCGTAAATAACTCCGGCTACAATTAAATTAACATTAACCGTTAAATATAAGGCATATGTTCCAATAATAAATAAAATATGCATTAACGTTAATTTAACAGCCCCGACATTAATATAACCAAGGGATGGAACAAGACAAAACAACAAAAAAATGGAAATAATAATACCATTAATTGTAATCATTCTTGTTGTGATCTTTTTCATTAATTTAATCTCCTACATTATTTTACCACTTTCAAGTTTTAATTTTGTCAGTATCAGCAATTGCCACATAGGGTAAATTACGTAAGCGTTCTTCATAATCTAGGCCAAACCCAATTAAAAACGCATGGGGAACATCAAAACCAAATCAGTCCGGTACCAAGTCTACTTCCCGTCCGGCTTTTTTATCTAATAAAGTAACAACTTTAACCGATTTCGCGCCTTTTAAAATTAAATAATCTTTAATCATTTTAATGGTTTTCCCACTATCAATAATATCTTCAACTAATAAAATATCGCGTTGATCAATGGGAATTGGTAAATCAAGAACAATTTTGGGCGCCCCATTACCCTTAACCCCACCAAAATATGAGGATACCACCATATATTCGGTCTCACATTCAATTGTTAAATGGCGAATAAATTTTGCCATAAACGGAATGCAGCCTTTTAATAATCCTAAACATAAAATTGTATTATCTTTTAACTTATGTTCTGGTTGCGAATAATACGCACTAATTTCCGCTCCTAACTCTGCACAACGGCGGTCAATTTGCTCTTCTGATATTAAAATTTCTTTTACCAAGGGATGAATCATCATGGATTTTTAAACCTGCCTTTTCTTTTTTGGAATATTCCAATTATATATAAAAAACAACGACTTTAAAAGATAAAGTAACCAAAGAAATTAAAATATTTGAAGAAAAAATAATAAAAACATCTAAGAAAATTCTTAGATGTTGGAAATTAAATATTATTTAAAACTTTCAACATGTTTTTTTAAATTGTAGAAAGTTTTAATACCATCATATTCAGCTGCTTGGCCTAATTCATCTTCAATTGCTAATAAACGGTTATATTTTGCAATACGGTCACTTCTTGACATACTTCCAGTTTTGATTTGTCCGGTATTTAAAGCAACCGCTAAGTCAGCAATTGTAGTATCTTCGGTTTCTCCTGAACGGTGTGATACAACTGCTGTTCATCCTGCTTTTTGTGCTAATTGAATTGTATCAATAGTTTCAGTAACTGTTCCAATTTGGTTTAATTTAATTAATACTGAGTTAGCTGCATTTTTAGCGATTCCTTCAGCAGTAATTTTTGGATTAGTTACAAATAAGTCATCTCCGACAATTTGGATTTTGTGACCCATTGTTTTCACTTGTAATTGGAAACCATCCCAGTCAGCTTCCGCTAATCCATCTTCAATTGAAATAATTGGGTATTTATCAACTAATTTATCTAAATAAGCAACCATTTCTTCAGTAGTCATTGCTCATTCTTGCCCGGTTACTTTTTCAATTTTTTTAAAGTGGTATTTTTTGTCATCAAAGTATAATTCTGATGAAGCACAGTCCATTGCAATCATTACCCCATTTTCACCTGGTTTGTATCCTGCTTGTTGAATAGCTTCAACAATTAAGTCTAATGCTACTTCAGCAGGAGTATGGGCTTTAAAAGTATCTAAATTTTGGTTTTCATAAGCTCAGTTAAAGTGTGGAGCAAATCCCCCTTCATCACCAACTGCGGTAATGTCACCTTTATCATGTAAGATTTTTTTCAAAGTGTGGAAGATTTCTGCTGATCATCTTAATGCTTCACGTAAAGTTGGGGCTCCCACTGGCATAATCATAAATTCTTGGAAGTCAATTGCACTATCAGCATGTTCTCCTCCGTTAATAATATTTAACATTGGAACTGGTAATTTTTTAGCATTAACCCCACCTAAATAACGGTATAGTGGGATTTCTAATTCACTAGCTGCTGCTTTGGCAACGGCCATAGAAACTCCTAACATTGCGTTAGCTCCTAAGTTTTTTTTGAAATCAGTTCCATCTAAAGTAATCATGATATTATCAATTGCAACTTGGTCGGTAACTTCTAGCCCAACAATTGCATCGGCAATTTTAGTGTTAACATTATTAACAGCTGCTAAAACACCTTTCCCTTGGTAACGTGATTTGTCCCCATCACGTAATTCTAAGGCTTCACGGCTACCTGTTGATGCTCCTGAAGGAACCATCGCTGATCCATAACCACCAAACTCAGTTCATACTTCAACTTGAACTGTTGGATTTCCCCGTGAGTCTAAAACTTCACGAGCGTAAATTTTTTCAATTTTTGACATTTGTATATCTCCTTTTTCCTAACCATTTAATTATAAATATTTACTACTTTATTATATTACTTGAACTTAAAATGTAAACCTACGAAGGCAAAAAAATGTAGTTTTTACTAATTTTTAAATAAATTAAACAAAGATAATATTTAAAAATTCACAAAATTTTGACTTAGTTGATATGCTATATTATTATTTGTGAACATTTAAAATGTCAGAATTAATTATTAAATATAAAATTTATCATCATATTTTACAAAAATAACTTAATAATTAAATTTTATATTACTAAAATATTTTTTAATTTAAAAAGGAGAATACTTTATGTTAAATGATAAAGACCTTGAAAAAATTAAAAACTATTTTATGAACGATCCTAATCTAGCAAAATTTGCTCTCTTGTTTGAAAATTTTTTTAATGCTAACATCTCAAAAGCTGATCATCTTGATTATTTAAAAATTTTGCAATTTCTAGTTATTACCGCTGGGAGGGTCCAACCTGAGACCCAACAACTTTTTGCAGAACTAGAAAAATTAAGTACAGAAAGAATATCACTAAGCCCATCAGAAAAAAATATTCATTTTATCTGGTTTGGACCCCTAACCGCTGAACAAACAAGTTATATAAAAATTTGGACTTATCTAAACCCTGACTATAACATTATGTTATGAACAGATCCTAATAGTTGTTTACTAAATGTTTTTAAAAAACATTTAATTGAATTTGCAAATAATAATCCTATTAAAATTATTTTGCTCCAAAATGAATTTTATAATAACTATTATTTAAAGAATCCCGAAAAATCATTTAATCAACTAGCAATCCAATTTTTATTAGATAAAAAAATAATTGATAACCCAGCCACATTAAATGAAATAATTGTTAATAATGAAAAAGAATTATCTCTCTTAGTAGGTGAACTTAATCTAATTCATTCCCAAGAAGAAGAATATATTAAAGATATCAGTGCTTCAGGTTTAAAATTTATGGAAATTGAAACTTTACAAGGCTTTTTTAAAGATATGTATCTCCGCCAACTACCCTCAGTTCTTTCTGATCGTTTACGATACAACCTTCTTAAAGAATTTGGTGGTTTTTATGTTGACATTGATACAATGCCACAAATTAATTGACCTTTAATTATTGAAAAATTAGAACAACAAACTTTTGATGAAGAATTTGAAAAATATAAAGAGGCAATTATTATTCAAATCAAATTTTGTACTGGTTCAAAAATGGCCCGGCCAATGCAAGAAAAGAAAAAAATGACAACAGCCAAAATAACTAGTGCCCAAGAACCTGTTTTAAAAAAATTTGATATTGAAAATGCCCCCTATCTTATCACGCACATCATTTTAAATGAATTTTTAAACTTTTCATATCACCAAACAAAATTAAATTTTACCTTAGGAGAAAACATCATTAGAATTGAATTACAAAAGATTATTAATGAAATCAAAGCCAGTGGATGAGAAAATTTACTGCTACCCCTTAATAATTACTCTTTTAATAGTCCTTTTGGCTTTCAACTTTCAAATATTCAAGGAAAGCAAGATGGATTTTTAGTTGCCAAGCAAAATAATCCAATTAGTTTAGAAATGGTCAATTCAGTGTTGATGATTGACCGGACAGTCAAAGATTTGGGAGCAGATTTCATTGATGTTGATGAAAAAACTTTAGTTGAAAAATACGAAAGTATATGAGAAAACGATAATTTGTTAGCAAATTGAAGATTTGATACTTTATTCTATGAAATTGCTACTTTAACACGAATTTATGCAGGACAAGGTGTTAATAATGCAATTCATAATAGTATTCATAAATTATTATTTGCTTTGAATGAAGAAGATGTTGCAACTAAACAAGAAGGTTCTTTAATCAAAAACATATGAGATAATTTTTGAATATGTTATGGTTCACAAATGATGATGCTACGCGAAAAGATTTTTCAAACTAACGTAGCAACAACTTGTACGATTCCCCAACTAAGTTCAGCATGGAATGTTAAAAAACTTCCCAAAGATTCACGAAAAAATTTAACTGCAAAATTAAAAAAATTACAACAAAAAAATTTAACCACCACAAAAGTTCTCAAAATTTTAACTGAAGCTCCCGAAAATCAAGAATTGCCCGCTACAGAAATAGAGGCAAGTTTATATAAAGCCAGTCTTAAAAATGAACACCAGCAAATCTTAAATAGTAGCCCTTATGATCTAAGTAATTTTCATAAAATAATTCGCGTGTGAAATTATGCCCAACGCAAAGAATATTTTGCCAAAAGAAAGGCGGCTTATGAGCAACAACGACAAACTGTAACTAACCACCATGGTGATGATTTTAACCGTTAAAAAAAGATAGATTTTCATAATCTATCTTTTTTATTAGGCAACAACAAACGCTAAGATAATCGCAATAACTAAAGCATAAATAGCTCCTGATTCAGTAATGGCATTCCCAATAATGAATAAGGTTCTAACTTGGTCCCCAGCTTCTGGGTTCCGGGCAATACCTTCAACTGCTTTCCCCCCAGTATAACCTTGTCCAATTCCGGCCCCAGCACAACCAATAGCCGCCATTCCAGCTCCAATATAACTTAAGTTACCCTTGATTTCAACATTAACACCTGTTGCTCAAAACACCGCTAAGCAATTACTTACTAGTTCTAACACAATAATAACCTCTCACTTCTACAATTAAAGTTTTTAATTGTTAAAAATAAACAACGATTCTTATCTTCCTTTAACAATCAAAAAAATTAATTATTTTTATTCTAATGCTTCTAAATGTAGTAATAATTTCTACATTTACGGGTATTATAACATTAAAAAAATAATAAGTTAATAAAAATTTCATAAAAAACCTTAAATTTTTTAAGGAATTTACTAATTAATGGTATTAGGGTAACGGCGTAATTGCCGCAATTACCGTTAGGTTGACTGCCCAAATACTAATAAAAATTAAAATAATAATTAAATTTAAAAAGATATATATTTTTCGGTGGCGAACAACCTGACGTTGAATAGTTAAGCGCGTTAAAACAATTAAGACAAACTGCATTAAAGTTAACATAAAGTACTGTAAATAATCTTGATCATGTGAAATAATATGGTTTAAAACACCGTCCCCTTGAAAAGCAATATCACCAAAAAAGTTAATAACATTATTATATAAAATTGAACCAACTAACCCCCCAAAGGCAATGTTATTTTTTCCCATTTTTAGCAGCGTAAAAGTTGAAATTGTTTCTGGCATGTTGGTTACAAACGATAGTAACAATCCACCGGCCGAAGTTTCGGGAATATGATAAGTATGGGGTACCACGCCCATAATTAATGATAAGCAAAATGAAAAACTGACTAACACAACAATGGCAACAATAAAGAAAATTAATAATTGTTTTATTGTTAAATGATTTTTTAATTCTTTTTCGGTGGTTTCATCTTCTTCATCATACTGGGCAATTAAGTTTTTATCATAGGTAACTGGTTCTTTTTTATTTTGTCGTAAAAAGAAAAAGATTGTTAAAATATAAGATAGCGCAAATAGTAATAAGACTCATGAGATATTAATTCCCGGAATGGTATAAGCTAAAAAACGAAGGGCGTTTAAACTTTCTACCGTAAAATGCTGAGGAATAAAAGTTAAAAATAATATGCAAGAGAAACTTAACCCAATCATTAATAAAATACGATTTCATTTATTTACCCGAATAAAGGACTGACGACGAATAAAAATCAAACTAATAAGTGCAAATAAAAATAGATAGTACGAATTTCCCCCAATTGTATTGGCAAAAGATTGCTGAGGAAATCCAGACGCTCCCATTGTCAAGGCAATTGTTGTTTCGGGTAACGAAGTAACGGTTGCTAAAATTAAGGCTCCCGCCACTGATTGTTTAATTTTTTTTCGGGCTGTTCAGGCTACTAGATATTCGGACATGTATTTGGAAGCAAAAATAACCCCCACCGCAAAAAATAAAAACGGAATTCAGAGCACTGCTTGGGCTACTTTTCCCTCATATAAATGCATCGCTTTAAATATATCAATATTTCAAGTAAGCAATTTTCCCATAGTTCTAAATACTTTCTATTTTTTCTAATTAATATTAATTATAATATAGATTAACCAAAAAAAGAAATCTTTATCTAAAATAAAAATATTAACTGAGAAAAAATCCCAAAAATAAAGGAAAAAAATCAAACTTTGAGTTATAATTGATAATTATTTAATGATATGATTAAATAACAAATAAAAAAATAAAGGAGGACACATCATGAATAATGAAAAACCAACAATCTTATCCGGAATCACCGCGACTGGAAAATTAACCTTGGGAAATTATATTGGCGCAATGAAAAATTTTATTGAACTACAAAAAGATAATAACTTAATTATTTTTGTGGCTAATTTACATGCAATTACAATTCCGATTGACCAAGAAGAATTACGCGCCAATACAAAAACAATGGTTGCTTTATACTATGCTTGTGGATTAGATCCCGAGAAATCAATTATTTTTATCCAATCAGATGTTTTAGAACATACCCAGTTAGGACACATCTTATTATGTAACACTACAATTGGGGAACTTTCACGGATGACTCAGTTTAAGGATAAATCAGTAAAAATGAAAGCGGAAAACGGCACAGAATACATTCCAACTGGATTATTGACTTATCCCGCGTTAATGGCTGCTGATATTCTATTATACGATGCTGATTTAGTGCCAGTAGGAAAAGATCAAAAACAACATATTGAGTTAACAAGAAACATTGCGGAACGAATGAACAATAAATATAACCCTAACTTATTTAAAATTCCCGATGATTTTATTCCCGAAGTAGGTAGCAAAATTATGGACTTACAAGATCCAAGCAAAAAAATGAGTAAATCAAGTAATAATCCAAAATCATACATTGGGATGCTTGATACACCCGAAGAAATTAGAAAAAAAATTAAAAGTGCTGTTACCGACTCAGAAGGTGTTATTCGTTATGATGTTGAAAATAAACCGGGGGTTAGTAATTTACTAACAATCTATGCCGCTTTGAAAAACATTACCATTGAACAAGCAGTTAGTGAACTCCAAAATTTCGACTACGGAGCATTTAAAGAAGCAGTGGCAACGGAAATTATTAAAACTTTACAACCGATTCAAGAAAAATACCATGCCATTATGAACAGTGATCAAATTGATGAATTAATCACCACCGGAGCTAATAAAGCGCGTACCATTGCTGCAAAAAAATTAACCCAAGTAAAAAACAGTGTTGGCTTAAATTACAAACGAAAATAAAAATAACATAATTTATAAAAAGTACTAACAAAATGTTAGTACTTTTTTTAATTAAGCACGGCAATTTTTTGCATTACTGCTTGATAGTCATCACTACTAAATAATAATGAACCAACGACAATTAAATCAAGACCGGTTGTAATTAACCGCGCAAGATTTTCTCACCGTACCCCCCCATCAATTTGAAAGAAAAGATGGGGATACTCAGCTTGGAAAGTTTTAATCTGGGCTAACTTTGTCCAAGTTGAGTTGTCAAAACTTTGCCCCGTAAAACCTGGTTTAATACTCATAAAAGTAATTAAATCAATATCCTTTAAAAAAGGTTTGATATCATTAATCTCATCAGGTAAATCAAGAGCAATTCCTACCTTTAAATTATAACTTTTAATTTCCTTAATTAAGGCTGTGAGTTCTGCTGATGAGTTAACACTTTGCAAATGGAAAGTTAAATAATCACCCTTGGTAAATAATTTAACTTTATTTAGTAAATCATTAGCCATCACATGAACATCAATTGTTAAACTCGGAAACATTGCTTTAATATCGGTGAGTTCTTTTGGTCCTAAGGCATAATTTTGTACAAAATGGCCATCCATTACATCAAAATGAATTCAAGTAATCCCCGCCGCCATTAATTTTTCAATCTCTGTTTTTAAATCAGCGGTATTAGCACAATAAATTGATGGTGTAATTTGATAATTATGTTTCATTATCTTGAAAAAACGCTTGCAGTTTCCCTTTTAATTCATTTTTATCTAATAAATTATCTAGCACCAATTTATTGGTAAATTTAATTGAATCTTTTAAATCATTCCCACAAACAACAGCTAATATTTTGTTATCATTGGCATCAAAGGAATTGACATTGGTATGACTAACTTCAATATTTTTAATTTTTAATTCATCAACTACGGACTTGATATTCATTTCAATCAATAAAGAAGAACCTAACCCTTGGCCACAAACAGCAATTAATTTATTTTTTGCCCCCGCTATTAATCTAGGACTAACAGGTAGTTCCAAATTAGGTTGTTCTTCATTATTGTTTGATTCTGTTAGTTCTAAAGTTGCTAATTGAGGATTTTTATTTAATAGTTTTTTAACCCCATTAATAATCGGGAACACTAGTCATCCTACACAAGCAATCACTGGTAATAACCACTGAGCAGTTGGATGACTAACCGCTTGGCCAATGGCGGCAAATGGTAAGCCCCATAAGAAGTCACTATCTCCTCAAGTTAACATGTTTAAACTACCATCACTATTATGTAAGGTATGCATATAACTTAACCCAAAGAATAAGAACGGAATAAAGGTAATTAATAGTCCATTTAGAAATGCTCCTAAAATTGCCCCAATAATTCCCCCGCGGGCATTGCCAAAGACACCAGCCGTTGCTCCGACAAAGAAGTGCGGCACAATACTAGGGATAATAATTGCTCACCCAATTTTGCTAGGATCTTGACCACCAATACTATGAACAATTGCAATGGTAATCACCATCCCAATAATTCCCCCAACAAATGAAGAAATAAAACCAATTAGAACAGCATTGGGAGCATAGGGAAAGACCGTTGGACAATCTAACGCTGGTTTAGCATTGGGGACAACTTTATCTGAAATTCCTTTGAAAGAAGGAACAATTTCCGCGATAAACATACGAACCCCAATTAATAAGACTTCTACTCCGGCCGCAAAGGTAAAGGCTTGTAACATTCCTTGTACAAAAACATCATCACCGCTACTAATAATATTTTTAGCTACTAAGGCATCATAACCTTTAACCCCTCACGCGGTGAAATAAATTACTAGGTATAAAACAAACATTGTAATTGCAATTGCAATATTCGTATTTCTTAAAAAACTTAGTCCTTTGGGGAAATTAATATCTTCAGTGGATTTAATTGTTTTGCGACTTAGTTTCGCCACAACTATTCCAATCCATGCGGCAAATAAATATGATAATGATCCAGTATGACCAACCGCAAGAGTATTAGATTTTGTAATTTTAACAACATGCGAATTTAAGAGCGCTGGTGAAATAATCATCCATAATGACATTAATAACGCCCCAGTTACGATGATAATTGGTAAATCTTCATCCAGATTTAAGCCAGCAATATTTAAAACTCCCGCTCACATCACTGACATATAAAATAAAACATGGCCAGTCAAATAAATGTATTTATAAGCAGTAATCCTTGCTAATAAAATATTTAGAGCCATTGCACAAATCATAATTAATGATCCGGCTAACACAATCCGAGGAATTTGGCTTAAAAAAATTCCTGGCATCACATCATTGTTTGAAATTGCCCCGTTAATTCCAAATAATAAATTAAAGGCATTTCCTAATTTTCCAACCGCACCGGCTAAAATTCCAGCACCCCCACCAATAATTAAAAATCCAATTGTCGTTTTGATGGTGGCTGAAATTGTTTCAGTAAATTTTTTGCGTTGCAATAAACAACCGACGAGGGCAAACAACCCAATTAAAATTGCGGGAGTTCCAATAAATTGTTTAAAAAAGTTTAAGACAAATTCCCCCGTTGTCTGGGTTAACAATAATTCCATTTTTTTCTTCCTCCTCTATTTATCATATTTCTTAATAATTTTGACCAGTTCTTTTTGCGAAGAACAATTTTTTAACTCTTGCAAAAATTGTTGGTTAGTAAAAAGCGTGGCAACTGCTTGTAACAATCCCATGTGGCTATTACCATCCACAGCTGCTAAAGCTAAACAAAAATTAACATGATATTTTGGTTCATCTTTAAAAATGATGGGGTTTTTAAAATAAGTAAAACTAATTCCGGTTTTTAATATTGCCGGATCAACATTAATATGCAGTAGTGCTAACTGCGGAGCAATTACATAATACGGTCCAAGTTCATCAGTAATTTTAATAACTTTCGTTGGAAAGTCTGGAGTAACATAACCATGGTTGATTAGTAATTGTGAGCCCAAATGGACTCCTGTTTGTCAATCACTAACCGGTTGGTCAGTATAATTAATTAATTTTTTATTAAATAATTTCATCATCTATCTCGCCTTTCTAAGCTATATTGTTTAATATGCTACCTTAATTGTAATTTGATAAAAAATTGTTTCAATTTTAGGAGGATAATTTGTAAATTTTACCAACTAATGTAAATTTTATGTAAATTTTATAGTAAACTCTTATATTAGAGGGGGAGAGGACAATGATTCCGATTATAATATTAAGTTCTTATGACCTGACTTATTCGGAAGAACATATCGCAAAAGAAATTAACAAAAATCCAAATTATTTTATTAAAAATTCAATTACAACCATTAGTCAAGAACTGGGGGTGGCAACATCAACGATTTCGCGGTTAGCAAAAAAACTCGGTTACAAAACTTTTAAAGAGTTTAAATTATTTATTTATGAAAAAAATAAGCAAATTAAAAATAACTTTAGTATTGAAAACGGGGGAAAACTACCAAAGTTGATCCAAAAAATTAAGAATTTTAATATGTATTCAATTTTTGAAACAATTAATAACCTTGATCCCGCTGAACTCAATAGTGTTATTCATTGCATTCTTAAATCAAAACGAATCTTTATTTATGGGGTTGGTTCGGGAGGCATGGTGGCCAGTGAAATGAACAATAATCTGCGAAGACTCGGATTAAATTCGCATACTTCCCAAGATTTTCATGGCCAAATCTTATTTTTAAATTCTTTTAAAGAAAATGAATTATTTATCTTATTTTCAACATCCGGATTAACCCGGGAAATTATTGAACTCATTAAAATTGCCCAGCATAACAACTGCCAAACTTTATTAATTACAGCGCGCCAAGATTTAGGCAAAACACTACAACCAAACTTTGTGCTATATTATTATGTGCATTATGATGAATCAGCTTATTTTCCCATTATTTCCAGTAAAATTTCTCAACTAATTATTAGTGATATCCTTGTTAGTATGTTAATTGAAAAATTACCCGATAAACAGGAAGAAATTGAAAATGGTAAACATTTAATTGTTAATTGAAACCGAACTGGTTCGATTTTTTAATAAATATTTGGAATTAAAAAACCTATCATTACTGATAGGTTTTTTAGTTAAACAATTAAATATTTTGATCGTAAAGTTCACTTAAATTCCCCAATTTTATTCGTAAAAATAACTTCCATCACATCACTATAATTAGGAATCGATGTGAATAAATTACTAAAAGTAAGGGTTAATTTTCCACGGACTAAATACTGAAAAAAATCATCAATATTTTTAATTGCTGTAATATTACTTAAATGAACAGGCGCTAATGCTCCGGGATTATTATAAACATCACTGAGCCATGTTTTTAAAACATCATCATTGGAACTATTTTGTTTAATCTTTAAGTACTTTTGGGTTTCTAAAATATTAACAAAATAATCATTTAAATCTTTGTTAATTTCTCAGTTCCAAAAATCATCACTATTTAAATTAATTGTCTTGTAATACAAAGTAATGGTTGATGTTTCTCCAGCAAGGTTAATTTGTGGGATTGTCACCTGTCCACTACTATAAGTATAATTAGTACTATTTTTTAGCAGCGGGAATAATTGCATAAAACTAGCAATCTGTGATAAAGAAGGTAGTTTATCTTTCCTTGGTGCTAAATAGATCTTAAATAAAACATTGCTATTAATATCAAAGTTATCGACCTTAGTAGAATTATCATATTGGAGATTGACAGTTGGGAATAAGCTATGAAATTCATTGATACCATTAAACATTGAAAAAATTGAATCATCCCCCGTAGTATGGTGGGCTAGATAGTCACCTTCTGCAACTTCGACTAAATGATAACCTGTTAAAAACTGGTTAATATCGGGGGTTAAACTATTATCCTCATTTGGTAAATAGGTTTGGGCGCCCCGTTGACAACTAACTAGATAAAAACTAGGGGTTGCTACTAACGAAATGGCAGTAATTACTGCTAAAATTTTTTTCATTCTAAATAATCAGTCCTTTTGTTGATGGTGAGATTAATAATAATCTCAGAAATAACTTAAAAATCAAAATTATTAGGATCTGGTCCCAGGCGTTGTTCTGGGATAGTAAATAAACTATACATATCACTATCATCTAACCAAAAATTATCTAATTGCGCATTGGAAATAATCCGTTCTTCATGACTTGATTTTGGTAAGACCACAATTTCTTGTTGAATTGCTCATTTTAAGCACACTTGCCCAACATTTTTATTATGTTTTTTAGCAATTTCAACAATAACTGGAACTTCACTAGCTTTACCTTGCATCATTGTGCTTCATGATTCCACGACAATTTGGTGACTACGACAGTATGCTAATACTTCACTATTATTTAGTCCCGGGTGCAGTTCAATTTGGTTAACCATTGGTTTTACTTTACAATGTTGTAATAGTTCTTCTAAATGACTAACTTCAAAGTTACTTACCCCAATCGCTTTTAATTTACCAGCTTGATATTGTTCTTCTAATGCCCGGTAACATTCTAAGCGTTTGGGGGTTGGTCAATGAATTAAGCATAGATCTAAATAATCAAGTTGTAAACGTTCTAATATTTCGTCAACTTGTTTCAACGCCTTTTCATAATCATGGTCACTATTTCAAATTTTGCTAGTGATAAAAATTTCTGCGCGGGGAACCCCACTATCTTTAATTGCTTTCCCAATGATAACTTCGTTGCCATAATATTGGGCGGTATCTAAATGACGATAACCATTTTTTAACGCGGTTAATACCGCCTGATAGGTTTCTTGTTCATCAGTTAATTTATATGTTCCTAACCCAATAATTGGAATTTGGGTTCCATTATTTAATTTTAATTTTTGTTCTAATACTTTTGGCATGGAGGATACCTCACTTTCTTATCCATTTATATTTTAACTTAAAATAAAAAATAATCACTTTTAAAAGTGATTATTTTTGTGTTAAGTGGTAAGTATCTTCACAAATCATAATTTCTTCGTTTGTCCGGATGGCATAAACAGGAACTGTCGCATTGGCTCCCGAAATTAAGTTTTCTGAGTCATAACCTTGTTCATTGTGTTCTTTAACTAAGTCAAAGTTAATTAACTTAACTTCATTGGCAACTAAATTACGCATTACCGCGGAATTTTCGCCAATCCCCGCGGTGAACACAATCGCATCGGCGTTTCCTCCTAGTTCATTTAAATATGCCACAATATATTTTGCAATTCTTTTAGCACTCATTTTTAAAGCTAGTTTGCTACGAGGATTACTTTCCGCACTTCCAACCACATCGCGTAAATCAGAAGAAACTCCTGAAATTCCTAATAATCCAGATTTTTTATTTAAGGTATTGGTAATAGCAGCAATATCTTCGCCAGTTTGGCTGGCAATATAACTTGGAATTGAAGGGTCAATATCACCACTCCGAGTTCCCATAATTAATCCTTCTAAGGGTGTAATTCCCATTGAAGTATTATAACTTTGGCCATTTTTAACAGCACAAATACTTGCCCCGTTTCCTAAGTGACAAATAATGGCATTGACTTTATCACTTGGTTTATTTAAAATTGTTGCCAATCTTTTTGTAATGTAGCGATATGAAATTCCATGGAATCCATAGCGACGAACTTGGTAGTCAGTATATCATTCATATGGTCCTGAATATAAATAATTTTCAACTGGCATGGTGGTATGGAATGAAGTATCAAACACTGCCACATTGGGAACATTTGCAATTTTTCGGAACGCTTCGATTGCTGAAATTGCGGGTGGATTATGTAAGGGTGCTAAAATAACCATTTTTTTAATTTCCGCAAAAACTTCATCGCTAATAACCGTTGATTGCGTAAATTTTTCACCCCCGTGCACAATTCGGTGTCCAATTCCGGTAATATCAGAAAAATCCTTAATAATTCCATGTTCTTCTAATTTATTAATTAATACTTTTGCTGTTGCTTCATGGTCTTTTAAATCTTCTTTGGTTTCAAATTCTTGACCATTAAATTTAATTGTAAAAACCCCGTCTAAATAAATTCGTTCGGCTAAACCTTTACAAATAACTTCGTAATTATTCTCCCCGTTTACTTTATATAATTGAAATTTCATTGAACTACTTCCAGCATTGATCACTAATATCATTTTTTTCTTTTTCCTTTCTTATTTTTGACTGCAAACATATGAATACGCAGTCACTAACACCGTGTTATAAATATCATCAGCAGTTGCTCCCCGTGACAAGTCATTCACTGGTTTATCCAACCCAATAATAATTGGTCCAACTGCTTTAAAGCCCCCCATTCGTTGGGCAATTTTATAGCCAATGTTTCCCGCATCTAGGTTAGGAAACACAAAAATATCAGCTCGTGATTTAATTGGTGAAGTTGGTGCTTTTTTCTTTCTTATTTCATCATCTCACGCCGCATCAAATTGAAATTCACCGTCAACTAAGCAGTCAATGTTACGGCTCCGAATAATTTCATAAGCAGTTCGCACTTTATCAACTGAATCACCAGCTCCTGATCCTTTTGTTGAATACGATAATAAGGCCATTTTAGGATCTTTAAAATCAAAAATTTGGGATGCTTCATATCCTAAATGCGCAATGTCAGCTAATTCTTCGGCACTTGGATTAATATTTAAAGCACAATCCGTAAAAATATAACGTTCTGTATTACGAACCATTAAAAAAAATGAAGAAACTAAACTCACATTTGCCTTGGGACGGATAATTTGTAAAGCCGGGCGAATAATATCTTTTGTATCATAAGAAATTCCACCAACCATTCCGTCAGCTTTCCCCATTTTTACTCAAATTGTTGCAAAATAATTACGTTGTTTTACTAATCTAGTTGCTTCGGCAATTGAAGTTTTCCCTTTTCTAATTTCTACTAAGAAGTTTGCTAACTCATCAGTATTTTGTTCTTCAATTACAAGAATTTCAGCACCTTTGTCCAGTAAGGTTTGTGGAACTTCATCCCGTCTTTGAAAGACAAGAACCGGTGTAATTTTTGTATTTTGGAACTTTGGTACTACTTCCTGAATCCGCTCGGAAGCTCCTTCAGGAAAAATAATTCGAACATTTTTTTGATATTTTTCAATGTTCTGCATTATTAACTCTAGCACATTCATTTTTCTACCTCTTTTCTGTATTTTTACAATAATAATTATATTACTAAATGAATATATTCGTTAAATTTATTAACATTTTTAAAAAATTATATTTGGTGCTATGATAATTTTAGAAAAGAGGTAATAAAAATGTCACAACATAAACCACTAATTGCAATTACCGGGGCCTCAGCTGGCATTGGAAAAGCTTGTGCCCAGTTATTTAATAAATTAGGATTTCCGTTATTATTAATGGCCCGTCGAGTTGAATTATTAGAAGAATTAAAATTAACAAATACAATTTGTGCGAAAGTTGATGTTTGTAACTACGAAGAAATTAAGGAAGCAATTGAATTGGCAGAAAAGAAATATGGACCAGTGGACTTATTAATTAATAACGCCGGAATTATGCCCCTTGATAAATTAGTTAACTTAGACTTATTAACCCAGCACCAAATGGTTGATATTAATGTCAAAGGAGTTTTAAATGGAATTCATGCCGTGTTAAAAGAAATGCTAACAAGAAAGCATGGCACAATTATTAATGTTTCATCAGTAGCTGGTCGCTACACATCAGAAACAAGAAGTGTTTACAATGCGACAAAGTTTGGGGTGCATGCTCTAAGTGAAAGTTTGCGAAAAGAAACTGCTGGCCATAATGTGCGGGTTATTATCTTTGCTCCGGGGATTGTTAATACTGAACTCTTAAAATCAGTTAAAAACTCCACAATTCTTGAAGAATACCAAAAAGTTAAGGATACTATTAACCAGGGATTAACAAGCAGCGAAGCTGCCGAGTTAATTGCTTATGCCTATAATTTGCCCCAACATATTTGTTTAAAAGAAATTTTAGTTTCTCATACCGACCAAAAAATATAAAAAGATTTAAATAAGTTCTACTTAATTTGTAGTAACTTATTTAAATCAATTTTTTTTGCTCAGGACTGATCAACTCGCACCGCACTTCCAATATGAATAGCATCACAGTGTTTACTAATCGTTTGGTAATTGTCCAAATTAACACCACTTCCCGCTTGAATTTCTACCCCATAACCGCGGAGTTGATCAAACACTGCGAGGTTATCAATAATTTTTGTTAGTCCCCCCTGGGTTAAAACAGTCCTAATGTTTAACTGGTGTAATTCCTGAATTGCTTTTTGTTTATCAATAATTTCATCAAAAGCCCGGTGAAAAGTTACTTTTAATGGGTTTGCTAAAGCAACTAGTTCTTGCATGTGGGGCAGATCAACTTCTTGATTAGGAGTAATAATTCCCACCACAATTCCATCCGCTTGGGTTGTTTTAATATATTCAATATCTTTTTTAATTTGTTCAAATTCTTCGGGATGGTAGTAAAAATCAGCATCCTGGTGGCGGGTAATTACCCGAATTGGAATTTTGCTAATTGCACAACTTTCTTTAATAACATCATAATTGGGAGTATAACCCCCATGTTCTAAAGCAGCACATAATTCAATTCGACTCACATTCTGGGCTTGGTTAATAACTTTAACATCATCAACACTTGTTGCAATAACTTCTAAAAACATTTATTTATCCTCCGTAGTAATTAACTTAATTCGGTTCATAATTCCGTTTATTTTATCTTGGTAACTACCTAACTTAATATTTAATAAAATTACATTGTTAGGTTTAAGCAAAGCAGCATATTGTTGATATTGGTTAGCAAAAACAGTAATACTAATTGCCCCGCTTTCATCATAACAATCAACAAAAGCCATTTTTTTATTATTCTTATCAAAAATTTCTTTTACCCGCTTGATAATTACTAAAATATTGGTTGTTCCTTGCGACATTTTTAAATCACTAATTAATGTAGTTTTTTGCTCATATCCTTCTAAAGTCCGAATATATTTGAGGGGATGATTAGATAAGTAGAAACCTAAAAACTCATATTCTTTTTTAATATTATTAATAACATCATCCTCAAAAATAACAATTTCTGGTTTTTCAGCAAGATGAAGATCAACAATTAATTGCTCATTATTTTCCGAAACTTTAATTACTTCAACATAATTAGCCAGTAAATTATAATTATTAAATAATGTTGTCCGGTTAAAATTAAGACCATCTAAGGCACCAGCATAGCATAACGCTTCGTAGGTTTTTTTATTTAATCCTTTTTTATATAACCGAATAAAAATATCATATAAATCTTGAAACTCCCCGTGAGTATTATATTCTTGGGCAATTTTATTATAAAAAGCGTAGCCAATTTGTTTAATTACTAATAATGGTAAGCAAATTTGATTATCTCTGGTCACATATGTACTGAGCGGTAAATTAATTGAAGGTGGTAAAATCCCTAAATTATTTTTTCTGGCTAATTGGATGTAATCCGCGGTTTTATTTTCATCCCCAATTACATTTGTTAATAAGCTGGCCAAAAATTGCGATGGATAATTGGCTTTTAAATAAGCCATTTGATATCCTAAAAGCGAATAAGCAACCGCATGACTACGGTTAAAACCATAAGCAGCAAATTTATAAATTAAATTTCAAATATCATTGGCATTTTCAGGAGTGTAGTGGTTTTGCACCGCATTATTTAGAAACTCTGTTTTTAACTCATTCATATAACTTGATTCTTTTTTTCCCATCGCGCGACGTAAAATATCCGCTTTGGCTAGCGAAAAATTAGCAACTTTTTGGGCAATTAACATTACCTGCTCTTGGTAAACAATAATCCCATAGGTTGGGGCTAAGATATCTTTTAACCGTTCATCAAGATAAGAAAATTTTACATGGTGATTTTTTCGTTGAATATACAAGGGAATATTATCTTGGGGTCCCGGACGATATAACGAGGAGGTTGCCACAATATCTTCTAACTTATCTGGTTGCATTTCAATTAAAACCTTGGTCATCCCCGGTGATTCTAACTGAAAAATTCCCTTTGTATCACCTGCGGATAGTAATTTAAAAGTTTTACTATCATTCAGGGGAATTTTCTGTAAGTTAATTTTTACCTTTGTTTCTTGATAAATATTATCAATTACATTATGTAAAATGGTTAAATTACGTAAACCTAATAAGTCCATTTTTAATAACCCTAATTCTTCTAAATAATTCATTGAATATTGGGTTTGGTAAATGCCATTATAACCTTCCCGAATGGGGACAACAGTTGCTAATGGTTTTTGTGATAACACTACTCCTGCAGCATGGGTTCCGGTTTGGCGGGGTAGACCCACAATTTTGGGGAGATATAAAAAGATTTGGGGATATTTTTTACTATAAAAATCAAGCACATTATTATTGGTAAAAGCATTTATAAAGTTATAGTTATCTTCAAGGCGAACAGCCTTACTCATTTTGTCGGCTTCTTCTAAACTAATGCCAAACACCCGGCAAACATCCCGTAAGGCCATCTTCATCCCGATGGTTTGAAAGGTAACAATATGAGCAATATGCTGCTGGCCATATTTTTCAAATAAATATTCGACTACTGCTTCTCGTTTATCATCTTGAAAATCAATATCAATATCGGGCATTCCTTGACGCTCTGGGTTTAAAAAACGTTCAAAAATTAAATTTTCTTGGACCGGATCAATTGTAGTAATATCTAATAAATAACTGACCAAACTACCAGCCGCGCTCCCACGGCCCGGACCAACATAAATATTATTCTTTTTGGCAAAATTAACATAATCTCAGACAATTAAAAAATAATCATTAAAATCCATTTGGTCAATAATATCTAATTCATATTTTAACCGCACTAAATATTTATTATCAACTTGGGTTCCTAATTTATATTCCATTCCCTTTTTACAAACTCCTCGCAAAAAATCACGACTAGCAACATTCTCGGGGGTTGGGTACTTTAATAAATTATCATGAATGTTTTGATGTTTTAAATCATAAACTTCAATATTACTAATAAAAGCACTAATATTATCTAAATATTGTTCATATTCTGGGCTATAATTATCAAACGCAAAAGTATCTTTAACTGCGCTTTCTTTAAATAAAATTTGTTTTTTAATAGCATTAATAATTTTATAAGCATTAAAATCAGAGTTATCAAAATAAAGAACTTTGTTATTTCAAATAATTTTATCATTAGGAACTAATTCTTTAAAAAAAGATAATAACATTAAATTGTTATTATTAAGACCTAAATATAAATTATCGGGGTTATTAACGGTTGTTAATAGTTTTTGGTAAAAAACAACATCATAATTAGCTTCTTCAAAATTAATAATAATTTTTAAATGATCACTAATAAGTGGTAACAACGCTGAAAAATCAATAACATTATCTTTTTCATTAGTAGTCATAATTCAAGAAGAAATTTTAACAAGGTTAAAATAACCCGTTTGGTTAATCGCAAATAAATTTAAATTATATTTTTGATTATTAAAATAAGTATAAAAATTTAAACCAAGCACGGGGGTAATGTTATGCTGACGGCATTTTTCATGAAACTCATAGACACCATACATATTATTATCACAAATCGCTAAGGCTGATAAACTATTTGTCTGCCCATAGGCCAGATAATTATCAATTGCAATTAACGATGATAATAAACTATAATTTGTTCGAACATTTAAATGCATTTTGCCCATGGTGATTTTCCTTTCTACAATTTAATTACAATAATGATAATCATAATCACAACTAAAATTGCTAAAATTGCAAACATTAAATATTTAAAAATTTGGGGTTTCTTTTTTGTATTAACTGATTTTAATAACTCCTCTTCAAGATCAATAACATTGTCATCATAAAAATTTGTTTTCCCCATGTCAACAACTTTAATATCTTCATCTTTTAAATCTTTGATAATTGAAAACTCTTCATCAATCATCATTGTTTCTTCTAATAAATTAGTTTTTGTTTCTTCAGGAATTTTAGTTTTATTGCGGGCTAATAACTTTAAATTAGCTGTCCGCTCCTTATTTTTTTGGGTTTTTTTTGGAAATTTAACTTTTTTCATAATTTTCACCATCACTACCAATTGTGTATGTAACAATACTTTTCTCTATTATAACATTAAGAATGTCTTCTCACATTAAATCTTTTTCTTGCTCTTCGGCAACTGCTAGTTTTGGTTTGGTAATTGGGTTTTTAGGTACAAACAAACTACAACAATCTTCAAAAGGTAAAATTGAAGTTTCGTAAGTATCAATGTCTTTGGCAATCTTAATAATTTCGTTCTTATCAAAACAAATTACTGGTCGTAAAACAGATAAGTTTGAAACAGCATTAATGGTATTAATACTTTCAATTGTTTGCGAAGCAACTTGTCCTAATGATTCACCGGTAATAATTGCTTGACAATGATATTGCCGTGCTAAAATATTAGCGATTCGGTAAAACATTCGGCGCATAATGGTAATGCGATAGCTAGGTTCTGGAATATGCATTAGTTCATGCTGTAACATTGAAAAATTAACAACATGTAAGCGTTGGGTTTGGTTATTGGCATACGGTGTTAATTTTTGCACAAGCGTTTTTACTTTGGCAAGAGCTTCTTCGGAAGTATGGGGTGGAGTTGCAAAATGTAAATATTCCACACTCATTCCCCGCTTCATTGTTAAAAAGGCTGCCACGGGAGAGTCAATTCCTCCTGAAAGCATTACTAAACCTTTTCCAGAAATCCCCACTGGTAACCCTCCAAGCGCTGTAATTCGGTTAATAAAGACATAACTAAAATATTTCCGGACTTCAATATCAATTTGCATTTCGGGATGGTGAACATCCACTTTAACTGTTGTATTTTTTAAAATCATTGGGGCCAACATTTGTTTTAATTCAGTGGAAGTTACTTGGTAAGTTTTATCATTACGACGAACTTCTAATTTAAATGTTTGAGGCTGATAATAATTAATAAAAGCAATTGCTTGTTCAGCCATATCAATTGGTTGACGACTTACTTTTTTGGCTAATGACATTGAAGAAAAACCAAAAATTTTTTGTAAAATCGCAACAATGGCACTACTAGAACTTGGATTTAATAGTTCAATAAATAAGCGATCAAATTCTTTTTTTATTAAAAAGTCTTCTTTAAATTGGTGCAGTTTTTTCTTTACGTTATTTACTAATAAATTAGTGAAATCAGTACGGTTTTTTCCTTTAGTTGTTAATTCTCCATAACGGATTAATATGACATCAAAATTCATCTGGTTGTTGCTTCCCCCTATTTATTTTTTTTATTATTTTTAACATCAAATAATAATTTAATTGTTAAATACAAAGTTGATTCATAATCATGGTTTTTATAAGCTAACTGGGCATTTTTAATTTGCTTTTCGGCACTCTGGTTTGTTAAAATCAGTTTCTGTGAATAAACAAGGGCCTCTTGTGCTAAGAGATCTAATAAAATATCATTTTTAATTTTTTCAAATAATTTTAAAACATCTTTTTTCAATTTATTTAATTTAACACTAACATCTTTTACTTCAAATTCTTTGTTAATATCAAACGGAATTTTTTTAATCCGCTCTAAACTAGCGCGGTATTCACTAATAATTTTCTGGTACTTATTTAGTAAATTTTTATATTGTAACTGGTTTAGACGAACTTCCGCTTGTAATAAAACAACTTCTAACAAATGGATTGTGCGGCGAATTTCGGTTTCAACAAAATTTCTTTTTTCAATAATTTTAACAACTTCTTCTAAGGCATTTTGGGTTTCAACAGCATTTTCCAGTAACCTAATTAATTCATTATTGAAAAAAACATAATCCCGACTATTCTTATTAATTTCTAATAATAATTTATTAGTATCATGGGATAATTGCTTAACTTTTCCCATCGCATCGCGATGAACACTTTCTTCTTGCTCGGTTAAAACCGAAGAAGAACGCAACGCTTCAATCTGCTTAGAAATAATGGTAAAACTTCGTTCAATTTTATTAATATAATCCATCACAATTTTATAATATTTTTTAAAACAAGAAATAATCTTTTTTTGTTGCTCAATTGTGGTATCAAATTCACTAATCATATTAATAATTTCAATTGTTTTCTTGGTTGCTTTTTTGTATTGTAAATTATCAATATACCGAAAAACTAACGACTTGTCATTATCAACATTTGCTGCTAATTCATCAAAAGTAAATTTTAATAAATCCCGATTATTTTCATCCTTATTAAAGAATAAATACTTATCTTTTAGTACTGATAGTCGGTTCGGTACGACTTTCGTTAGTAAGGTAATAATTTGGGGAATATTATCTAAAATTTCAACAAAAATAGTCAGTGATGTGGTAATGTTACTTAATATTTGGCTGGTTTTTTCAAAATCCCCACTGGTTAAATATTCTTCAAATTCATCAAACATTAAGGCAATTGATTTTTCAAAGTCATTAATTTTTTTCTCATCTAAGGCAACATTCATTTTTAATTTTTCAACTTCGGCAATTAAAGCATTAAACATTACCTTATGGGATAAAATATAATCACGTTGTAAAAGCTCAATTTGTAACTGTTCATTAATTTCAGTTAATAATTTCCGAGCCTCTTGTTCTAATATTACTAGCTCATTATATAAAGGTTTCATTTTCGCCGATGATAATTGCTTACGATTTTTAAGGGCATATAACTTTCGAAATACTTCAAAACAACTAATTAATTTTTTTTCATAAATTATTTCATATTTTGTTCTTCATACCACTAAGTCTTTCGCAAATTTATTACTATGCTGGGCAATTTCCGAAACACGAAAAATTTTATGTTTTAAGGGTAGTCGTTTCAAAACATCAAACTTAGTTAAAATTTTAATTTCAATTTTTTTAAAACGTTGTTTGCTAATTCAGACCCCTAAAAAATAGCAAAAAATTAAAAAACATAAAATAAAAATAATAAAAAATGTTAATTCTACTGAGTTATGAATAATTGTTTGAATCAATGATAGACTAACCATCCGTTTCGCTCCCTTAAAAATAACCTTACACTTGAATTATAGCATTCAAAAAAAATAATACATAAAAAAGATTAAATTCTTGAATAAAGGTTAAGAATATTATACAATATCTTAGACAACATTTAGAAACAGCAAATAAACATGTTTAATCAATAGTCTATATTAGTGAACGTAATTATTTTATTAATATAATAAAGTAACCTTAGCTGTTAAGGCGAAGTTTATATATACTATCTTAAATAGAGTTTATTAATGATCTTTTTGTATGTCAAACTTTGATATATAGGAGGTTTTTTTAATGTCACGTTACACTGGTAGCAAGTTTAAAAAATCACGTCGATATGGATTTAGTATTCTAGAAAACGATAAAGAGTTTTCAAAAGGGAAAAAAAGAGCATATGCTCCGGGCCAACATGGTCAACGAAGAACAAAATTATCAAACTACGGAGTGCAATTACAAGAAAAACAAAAAGTTAGATATATGTATGGTTTAACTGAACGTCAATTCCGCAATACTTATACAAAAGCAAAAAAAATGAAAGGTATTACGGGGACTAACTTCTTAATTATGTTAGAATCACGCCTTGATAACTTAGTTTTCCGCATGGGCTTAGCACAAACTAGAAATGGTGCTCGTCAATTAGTAAACCATGCTCATATTTTAGTAAATGGTAAAAAAGTTGACATCCCATCATACATTTGTAAACCGGGCGATGGAATTAGCCTAAAAGAATCAATGCAAAAAAATCCAAAAGTATTAGAAAGTTTACAAGCTCAAATTAATACTTTAGAATTTGTTAAATTTGATAAAGCAAAATTTTCTGGAACTTATGTTCGTTTCCCTGAACGTGAAGAATTAAATGCTAATATTAATGATGCGTTAATTGTTGAATGATACAACCGTTTGGTATAATTTCAACAAAAAAAATATCAACAACTGTTGATATTTTTTTTATTTATTTTCATTAAGAGTAATTCCACTTGTTCGTAAAAGTCCAGCGGCTGCTTTATCAACAACCACAGTGACATCATTATGCATTTGTAAACTAGTACATGGTCATTCGTTTGAAATTTCACCTTCAATTAATTGTTTAATTGCTTGGGCTTTCCCAGGACCATCGGCAATTAAAATAATTTTTTTAGCATTTAAAATTGATTTAATTCCCATTGAGACCGCTTGTTTTGGAACCTGGTCAATTGAGTCAAAAAAGCGTGCATTTGCTTCAATTGTTGATTTAACTAAGTCAACAACCCTTGTTAGCGAATTAAAATCAGCTGGTGGTTCATTAAATCCGACATGGCCATTAGTTCCAACTCCTAATAGTTGAATATCAATCCCACCGGCTTTTTTAATCATTTCATCATATTGGTTGGCAAAAGCAACATAATCACCAGTTCCTTGGGGAACATGGGTGTTTTCTTTTTTAATATTAATATGATTAAATAATTTTTCATTCATAAAATAACGGTAACTTTGGGGATGGGTTGGTTCTAACCCAATATATTCATCTAAGTTAAAAGCAACAACATTACTTCAATCGGTATGATTTTGTTGATAATCATTAATCAGATATTGATAAGTTGTTTCTGGTGAACTACCAGTCGCAAACCCTAACACAATCTTGGGGTTTGCTTGAACTGCATTCACAAACATTTTTCCGACTACTTTTCCAATTTCATTTTTATTTTCTACAACAATTAGTTTCATATTCATCCTCCCACATCTCTTAACTTAATAATTATAAAACTTTTCTGACAATAATAAAACAAAATTTTCAATCTTGTTAGTTTATTTAAAATTAAAAAAACTAATATTTTCTGGAAGTTTATAAATATCAAAGACCACTTTTTTCTTACCCAATGCCCGGTATAATAAAGCTAAAATTACCATATTATTTTGTTCACGAATTAAATAATCCGTGTTTTTAACAGTAATTTTAACTCCGACATCGACATACTCAACTTTTTTAATATCGGGTAAGGGAAAAGAAAAGGTTTTCGGTGTTTCTTGATTATCAATAATTCCATCTAAAATTACTCGTTTATTCGTAATCAGCAAAACACCCTTACAAACAAAACTAATTTTATTATCCTTATCTAGTTTATGTAGATTAACATCATTATTTTTAAAATGACATTTTTCCTTTGGTTCTAAATCAAAATATATTGGTAAGATTTTTAATGGTCTTCATAAGGTAAAATTAACTTCTTCAACATTATAAATAAATTCTTGCTCTTTACTATTTAATTCAAGATCTAATTTCTTAACATATTTGTAAAATTTATGGATAAAATCTTGAGTATAAGCAAAATTTTTTAAAATTCAACGTTTAAAAATTCAGTATTTAAAATTAATAAAATTATTTTTTCCCATTAATTTTTCATAGCGATAAATTAAAAACTTTGGTTTATATTTTAAATTATCTTCATTTAAAACATATTTTCATTCTTCGCGTTTATAATAAAATAATAAATCTTTTGTAAATCTTGTAAACATATGATCACCTTAAAATAATTATATAATGAAAAAATAGTAAGTTAACTTGAATATCTAAAATAAAATAGACACGTAAAAAATAAGTTTATGTGTAATAATTTTATTGAAAGGTATTCTTTTTAT